>URBA01000074.1 GCA_900545905.1 uncultured Collinsella sp. | reverse complement strand
CGGCGTTGCTCTCCGCTCTGCACGGCAAGCGCGTTTTCCTGTTTGGTACCTGCGGTTTTGGCGCCGACCAGAGCTATTACCAGCAGATTATCGATCGCGTGACCTCCAATTTGGCCGACGACGCCGAGCTTGTGGGTTGGGCCATGTGCCAGGGCAAGATGGGCCCCGCGGTCAAGCAACGCTACGAGGCCATGCTCGAGCAAGATCCCGACAATGTCCGCTTTAAGATGCTGCTCGATAACTGGGTCGCCGCAAAGGACCACCCCACCAAGGATGATCTGGACCATATGGCGGCGGCGGCCAAGAAGGCCGTGCTGGGCGAATAGCCCGCTGCTCGCGGTGCCGAGTGCCCCATAATACAAGTGTGAAAGCCTCGAAATTCTCGAGGCTTTTTTCTTGACAGGCGGACGCGCCGTGGCAAAATGAACAGTGTTCACATTGGAGATGAGGGCATGAATAACACAGCGACGTCCAAAGAGGAAATCCTGAAGACGAGCCGTAAGCTCATCCAGGAAAACGGATGGACCGGCGTCAACATTCGCTCGGTGGCTGCGGCGTGCGGCGTGTCGGTCGGATGCATCTACAACTACTTTGATTCTAAAACAGCGCTCGTAGGTGCGACCGTGGCAAGCGTGTGGGGCAACATTTTCCATCACCCTGATGACGAAACCGTTCTGGACGACACGCTCGCGTGCATTTGCTGGATGTATCGCCAGATGGAGCACGGCTGTCAAAAGTATCCGGGCTTCTTTTCGCACCATTCGTTGAGTTTTATGCAGCAGGACGCCGCGGATGGCAGGCGCCGCATGCATCATGCCTGGCAGCATATCCTCGACCAGCTTTGCGTGGTGCTCAAGCGTGATCCTCGGGTACGCCCGGACGCCTTTACCGATCAGTTTTCTGCCGAGCAATTTGCCGAGGTCCTGTTCTCGCTCATGCTCTCTGCCGTGATCCGGCAAGACTTTGATCCGAGCTCCGTGCTCGAGATCACGCGTCGAACCCTCTACTAACGGTCCCCGCGCAAGGCGGGGATTTTTACGGCAAGAAAGTGAACAGAGTTCATGTTAAGGAGGTGGTGCACAGCGCCAAGGAGCCGAACCGTTCTTTTGCAACCATTCTTTTAAGGAGACATATATATGCGTGCTTTGTTCGAAACGTTGTTTGACATCGTGTATTTGGTGACGGTCGTCACCATCGGTATCCGTATGATTCGCGGTAGTAAGGGCAATCGCCAGTTCCAGCTGTTTGGCTGGATGGCGGTCGTTTTGGGCGCCGGCGATTCCTTCCACCTGGTGCCCCGCGCGCTGGCGCTCTGCACGACCGGTTTTGACGCGTGCGCTGTACAGCTGGGTCTGGGCAAATGGATTACCTCGATTACCATGACCATCTTTTACGTGCTGCTGTACTACGTGTGGCGCGAGCGCTACCAGGTCAAGAACCACGTGGGAACGACCGCGGCGATCTTTACCCTTGCCGCCATGCGCGTCGCGCTGTGCATGCTGCCGCAAAACCAGTGGCTCACTAACCAGACCCCGCTCACGTGGGGCATCCTGCGCAACATCCCGTTTGCCATCATGGGCCTGATGGTCATCGTGCTGTTCTATCGCCGCGCGAAGCAAGACAACGATGAGGCCTTCCGCTGGATGTGGCTCACCATTGTGCTGAGCTTTGGCTTCTACATCCCCGTGGTCCTGTGGGCCGAGGCCATCCCTGCCATTGGCATGCTCATGATCCCCAAGACCTGCGCGTACGTCTGGACCGTGCTGATTGGCTACAACGCCATGAAGGCGGAGTGCTAGGTTCATCTTCTAAACGCAACGCCCTCCCGGGCGGCGGGCACGAAGCTCCCTGCTCTACAGTCCTGCGCAAGACGGAAGCCACTTAATGTGGCCTTCGTCTTGCGCAGGACTGTAGAGCAGGGAACCTTATATGCCTCCGCCTGGACAGACGTTTCAGTTGTGGCTCAGCAGCTAGCAGCTACTTAATCTTGGTTGTGCCCGGCGCCAGGTTGGGGTCGGTCTCGTTGGCCTCGGTCTGGAAGTGCTCCGTATAGACGTTCTTGCCGTCGCGGAACATTTCGTAATACTGCATCTTGGCGTAATCCTCGCGTGCCTTGGTGGCGGCTGCGGCAACGGCGTCGTCGCCGGTGACGTTGGAGGAGAGCGCCCAGCGCAGGCTGGCGTCCTCGTAGCCCACCGAGTTGATGGCGGGCAGCGACTCGCGCAGCGTCATGTGCGCCTTCTGGTAGTCGGTCAGTGGTGCGCCGATCAGCTGCATCAGCTGGGTGGACAGATAGTTGGTGGACAGGTCGTCGACCTCACTCGTCTGGTTACAACCGGCAACGTCGTAGTTAGCCCAAATGATGTAGTCGGTCTGCCACAAGCGCTCCTGGTGGGTGGCGTCGTCCTCGCCGGTAAACCACTTATCGTTGAACTTGGACGGGAAGAACGGCTGGTGGTCGCCCCAGAACACCACGACCACCTTGCGGTCGAGCTTGCTCAAGGCGTTGAGGAAGTAGCGCAGCGCCTGGTCGGACTGCTCGATGCACGAGACATACTCGTCGACATCGGATAGCGTGCCGTCCTCGACGGTCTTGGCGTCCAGGTCGGTCGTGTCGATGTTCAGGTGCATCTGCTTGTCGACCGGCAGCAGACCCGTGTCGTAGCCCGAGTGGTTCTGCATGGTCACATCGAAGATAAACTGCGGATCGGCGTTCTGGTCGAGCAGCTCAAGAATCTTGTCGTAGGTTGCCTGGTCGGTCACCATGCCGCGCAGGGTATCGGCGCCTTGGAAATCGTTGATGGACAGGAACTGGTCAAAGCCAAAGTCCTTGTAGACGTTCTCGCGGTTCCAGTTGGTCGCGTGGTTGGGGTGCATGGCCGTGGTGGAATAGCCGAGCGATTTGAACTGCTCTGCCAGGTTCCCGGTCGTTTCCATGTTATAGATGGTGTAGGGGTACACACCTGAGCCCAGGTTGGCCATGGAGTTGCCGGTCATAAACTCAAACTCGGTATTGGCGGTGCCGCCGCCGTAGGCGCTCACGTAGAGCTTGCCGCGGCTGAGGCAGTTGGACAGGCTCTTAAAGTACTGCGGGCCCTCGTAGCCGGCGCGCATGTTCTGGTAGATCGACAGATCCGAGAAGGTCTCGTTCATGATGGCGATGACCGTGGGCTTCTCGCTGTCGAACTGCTCCTTTGCGGCGGTGCGCTCGTCGCTCTTGGCCGCGTCGGACTTGTCGTAGGCCTTGGCGTACTTTTTGAGCGTGGCCTTGGCATCGTCGACGGAGTAGTCGGCGGGTTTGGGCGGCTTGATGGACTGCGCCGCACTAATAAAGGCGGGCAGGTAGCCCTCGCGCCAGTAGCTCTCGAGCGGGCGCCAGGTGTAGACGGTGATGCCGAGGGTGTTGTAGTAGTCGATGAGCGTGACATGCGCGGTCACGCCGCCCAGGCACAGTACGGCGACGAGCAGGTTGGTGAGCAGCATGCGCTTGGCGTTGGCGGCACCCTTCTGACGGTGCGGTGCCACCAGGCCGGCGTACTCGCACAGCAGCATGGCGATGGCGGTAAAGCCCATGGACAGCACACAGAACAGCGAGATGGAGAAGGTGTAGCCGGTGCCGGCGACCGCGGCGGCGGTGGAGATGGCCGAAAGGTCGCCCGGCTGGATGGGCATGGATTTAAACGTGATGACGAAGAACTCGGCAATGCCCAGGACAAAGAGGGCAAAGGCCAGGACCGCGGGAGCTACGCCGTGGCGCTGGAACAGGAAGAACAGGCCGACCATGAGCACGGTGATGATGGCCCACTCGAGCAGGATGCACAGGGGGTAGACCCAGGTAAAGTCGTGGTTGGACGAGACCTCCATGCCCAGCAGCGCAAAGACGCCGGCGAGCAGCAGGCACAGGACGGCGGCGACGAGTGGTTTGCCCACAAAGGCGCCGCGCAGGCGGGCGAGCTTGCCGGTGGGGGCGGGGGCGTCGGGCTTGGCGAACGCAAAGACGCGCGGGGCGATGCGGTCGCGTGCGATGCTGGCCCAAGCGCAGCCGGTGAGGATGGCGTTGGTCAGGATGAGCATCACAAAGGCGAGCGGCTCGTTTTGAGCGACGAGGCCCACGGCGCCCCAAATGGTCAAAAAGAGCTGGAACAGGCCGAAGGCGACGCTCCATCCAAGGGCGCTTTTGGCAACGGTGCCCGACTGAGCGCGAATGGCCTTGGCCTCGCGCAAGACAAGGTAGACGGTCGCCGCAAGACCGACGAGCGAGATGGCGGCAGCGAACATGCTGAGACTCCTCACAAACTAAAACGTACGAAAGCGGAGGTTTACCCGATTGTTACCAAGATATGCGCTGCAATTGGTGGCTGCGCACAACAACCAGCCATATTAACGCGCACGTGTGGCGGTGTGGCGCAATGTAGTGGCGGCCTGCGCGATAATGGACGGGAATTACACGGAAACGTAAAGGCTTCTTAAAGAATTAGCGAGGATAGAGCTATGGGCGAGCAGGTTTGTATGACGGGCACCGAGTACTGCGGCGGAGCTGTGGGCGTGGACGCGGGCGGCTATCCGGTCGAGACTACGGGCAACGCGGCGCTGGACATCTTGGAACACCGCTCGTCCACGCGTGCCTTCGCGCGTGATGACGACGACCGTCCCGTGGCGGTGACCGACGAGCAGCGGGCGGCGATCTTGCATGCGGCGAGCCGTGCGCCGTCGGCAGGCGCCATGATGATGTACTCCATCGTAAGCATTCGCGAACAGGCCACGCTCGATCGTCTGGCCGACCTATGCGACCACCAGCCCATGATCGCCAAGGCGCCCTGGGCACTTATATTTGTGGTCGACTATGCCAAGTGGATCGATCTGTTTGAGCACGTGGGCTGCTTTGAGCCCGAGTTTGTCGAGCGTACGGGCAAGGCGCCCCGCCGCGCGCCGGGTTTGGGCGACTTTGCCATCGCGGCGCAGGATGCCGTGATCGCCGCGCAAAACGCCGTGGTTGCCGCCGAGGCCCTGGGGCTGGGGAGCTGCTATATCGGCGACATCGTCGAGAACGCCGAGGAAGTTGCCGCGCTGCTCGATCTGCCGCCCTATACCATGCCGCTGTCGATGCTCATCATCGGCACGCCCCGTAAGGAGCGCCCGGCAATCGCGCACCCCGTGGTGAACCTGGTGCACGAGGAGCGCTACTGCCGCGCCGATGCTGCGACTATGGACGCGCAGGTGGCCGAGATGGACGCGATGTTCCGTCCGCATGCTCGCGAGGTGGGGGAGCGCGTTGTGGATATCTACACCCGCAAACACACCAGTCCTTTTATGGCCGAGATGAGCCGCTCCATGGAGTGGTGGTTCAAAAACTGGCTCGGAAAATGACGAATGTGACAAGGGGACAGCCCCTTTGTCACATTTCATATCGCCGCGGTGGCCTAAAGACTGTATAAATCTTTATCTAGCTGGGAAAACAGTGCATTAAAGCATAGGCCGATTACCTATAATCCCTTCGAACATTAAAGTTGGGAGGAAACCGGCTTATGGAACAAAAGGCCAAGGAGGCAGCCTCGCACGCTGCGATTCCTGTGAGCATCTCGGCGATGCTCGTCACGCTAGGCGTGGTGTACGGCGATATCGGCACCAGCCCCATGTATGTAACCAAGGCGCTCGTTGCCGGCAACGGCGGCATCGGAAGCGTCACGGAGGAGTTCGTGCTCGGCGCGCTCTCCCTTGTCGTGTGGACGGTCACGTTGCTGACCACCATCAAGTATGTGCTCATCTCGCTGCGCGCCGATAACCATGGCGAGGGCGGCATCTTTGCCCTGTACAGCCTGGTCAAGCGCTGCGGCAAGTGGCTTATCATCCCCGCCATGCTGGGTGGCGCCGCGTTGCTCGCCGACGGCATCCTGACGCCGGCCGTTACCGTTACCACGGCCATCGAGGGCCTGCGCACTATCCCGGCGGTTCATGCCGTGCTGGGCGATGACCAGGGCCGCGTCGTCGCCATTACGCTCGCCATCATCATCGTGCTCTTCTTGGTACAGCGCATCGGTACGGCCAAGATCGGTCACGCCTTTGGCCCCATCATGACGCTGTGGTTCCTATTCCTGGGCGGCACGGGTTTGTTCTTTGTCTTACAGCACCCCGCCGTGCTGCTGTGCCTCAACCCGCTCCGCGGCATCGCCTTTTTGTTGAGCCCCAACAACCACGCGGGCATCATGATTCTGGGCAGCTGCTTCCTCGCCACCACCGGTGCCGAGGCGCTCTACTCCGACATGGGCCACGTCGGCCGCGGCAATATCTACGCTACCTGGCCGTTCGTTAAGTGCTGCCTGCTGCTTTCCTATATGGGCCAGGGCGCTTGGCTTATGAACAACGCTGCCAACCCCGAGCTCATGGGCATTGCCGACCTCAACCCGTTCTACCAGATGCTCGCCCCGGGCCTGCGCCCGTTTGCCGTCGGCCTTTCAACCATCGCGGCCATCATTGCCTCGCAGGCGCTCATTACCGGCGCGTTCTCGCTGGTGTCCGAGGCCAGCCGTCTGGACCTTATGCCGCACATGCAGGTCTTCTACCCTGCCGAGACCAAAGGCCAGCTCTACATCCCCATGGTCAACAACGTCATGCTTGTGGGCTGCGTCATCGTGGTGCTGCTGTTCCAGAACTCGGCGCATATGGAAGCCGCCTACGGCCTTGCCATTACGCTGACTATGATGTGCACCACGCTACTGCTCTTCTTCTACCTGCACGAGGAGCGCAAGCTCAAGGTTGCTCCGTGGATCTTCGCGGCCTTCTTCCTTTTGCTCGAAGGCTTCTTCTTCGTGAGCTCGCTCACCAAGTTCTTCCACGGCGGCTACTTCACCATCCTCATGGCTGCACTCATCATGGGCATTATGGTGTGCTGGTACAACGGCACGGCGGTCGAGCAGCGCCAGTTTACGCTGTTGCCGCTGCGCAGCTACCTGCCGCAGCTCAAGCGCCTACGCGATGATGATCGCTACGAGCGCCTGAGCGACAACATCGTGTACCTGACCAAGGACACCCATACCGATTACATCGACCGTGATATCGTCTACTCGATCTTGGACAAGCATCCCAAGCGCGCTCGCGCCTGGTGGTTCGTGAATGTCGAGACCATGGACGAGCCGCATACCTTTGCCTATTCGGTCGAGACGTTCGGCACCGACTACGTGTTCCGCGTGCATC
>URBA01000073.1 GCA_900545905.1 uncultured Collinsella sp. | reverse complement strand
GGTAAAGGTCGTCCCCTGTCCCAAGGTGCTCGTAAAGCTCATGGTTCCGCCCATAAGCTCGACCAGCTGTTTGGCAATGGAGGCACCCAGGCCGGTTCCCGACGAAGCGCCTTCCACCTGCTGCTCCTCACGGCTAAACGGCTCATAGAGGTGCTGCTGGAACTCCTCGCTCATGCCGATGCCGTTATCGGCAATCGTATATTCATAGACGGGGACGCCATCCGCTGGCTCCACCTCGCGGCACGCTAGGCGAACATAGCCGCCCTGGCGGTTGTACTTGACGGCATTGCCGGCAATATTGAGCAACAAACGCTTGAGGTGCGTCACGCTCACCCGCGCATAGGGATGATTAAGCGTCTGCTGGTCGCAGATAATTGTCACCAGACGTTCCTCGGCCTGGCGCTCCAGAATATCGCGCACTTCACAGTTGAGGGCCACCAAATTTATGGGCACGAGGTTCAGGTCGACCTGCCCGCTCTCCAGGCGACTCATATCGAGTGCCTCGTTGGCAAGGTCGAGCAGCAGTCCCGATGCCGTCCAGATTTTCGAGCGGCACTCAGTCTGCTTTTGCAGATCGTCCGCATTGGCATCGCCAACTTCGACCATGCCGCGAATGCCGTTGATGGGCGTGCGCAGATCGTGGCTCATGCGACGCAGAAACTCCGTCTTTGCCGAGTTGGCAGACGAGGCCTCACGCGCCGCCTTTGCCAGCTTGTCGCCATAGTCGCGCTCCTGATGCAGCAAGTCCGTCAAACGTCGGCGATCAGCGCGGCGACGCACCGTCACAACAACGGCTATAACACCGCTGTAGAGCGCCAGCACGCCGGCAGCAACAGCCGCTACAACCTCAAAGTAACGCCGCGCCGAGGCATAGGTGTACACATAGAATTTGTGCGCTTTTCCAAATGTGCCCAAATACCACTCGCCGTCGGCGTTAACCAATCTGACCTTACCGGCCAGGCATCGATCCTTAATACCGTCGACAATGAAGACGTCCGTCGCAGGCAGATCGAATACGCCCAATACGGTGGGTTCAACGGCATTGGTCGCAACGACCTTGCCGTCGCTTTCGATCACGATATTGCCGCTATCGATGGTTTCATAGCCTTCGAGCAAGCTCTGCAGTTTGAGTGTATTGCCTGCAACCGCCTTCGCGCTCTGATGCCTTACCGCGATAACGATGCCCTCGCCATCCTGCCGAGTCACGCAGCCAATGTCTGCGACCGAATCATCCGCAAGCGTGATGCGGGCGGTATAGGACTTAAGCGGATGAGTTGCCACCTCCAGCACGGGCGTTTCTTTGAGATACGTAGCGAGCGACTCGTACTCCACATCGCCCGTCGAGGACTCGGACACCAAATTGCCCGATGCGTCCGTCACGATCAGCGCGCTCACGTTGAACTGGTCGGCGTATTGCTCCAGCATGGCGCTATCCACCGAACCGTCGCGCTCCATATCGCGGGCAGTCTCTCCGGCAATCTCCATAACGCGAATCAGGTTTTTGGTCGTATAGGCGCTGTTGAATGCATCGTAGGAAAGGCTCTGCGTCGCCACGTAATCGACAACGTCGGCAAAGCGCTGCTCGGCTTGGGCCGTCGTGTAACCGTAGCTCATCATGCCGGCAACAACCGAGAGCGCTATCCCCAGCAGAGCGACAAGGAGCCATGCCCCTGCCGAACGATTGTCCCGCTCCCGAGCGGTGTGGTCGGGCGCATCGATCATGACAGGCCCTCCATATTCAAAAATGGCGAAGGGTCATCGAAGTACTTTGACACCAGGCGTTCCATGGTGCCATCGGCAAGCATTTCTTGGTAGGCATGAGTGAGCTTGACGTCGATGCCACGCGTATCGTTGATATCGAAAGCGGTGCCCAAACCAACCTCTAGCAGCGGCTCATCCAAAATGCGATACGTTACGCCATAGTCTTTTTCGTAAGTGAGCAGCAAGGACTCATGCGCGGCGATGGCGTCGACCAGGCCCTCGACGAGCGCCGGGTTCAGGCACGAACGGTCCGAAAAGCAGTAGAGTTCCTTGATCTGCGGAACGTTTTCATTTGTGCGATTGAGCAAAATGCCCTCGGGCTTGGTGGTGGACTGAACCGCCACGATCTTATCCTCAAGATCGGCAAGCGTGTAGATATCACTCTGGGGATCGACCGCGACCACCTGGCGACTCGCAAGGTACGGACCAGCCCAACGATACTCGTTTTCGCGACCCGTCATGCTAAAGCTGCCCATGACGCAATCGAGCTCGCCGCTCGCCAGCAGCTCTTTCTTCTTTTCCCAGTCGATCAGCTGGTATTTTGGCTTGTAACCAATGCGGGCCAAAGCCTCGGTTAATATCTCGACGTCCAGGCCAACGATATCGCCGTACTCGTCGGCATACACAAACGGTGGATAGAGGTCGCTGCCGACGTTGAGCGTCTTAAGATTGTCGTCCTTGACCTGCGAGGCTTCCAGACCTTTTGATGCAGACGTCGAGGCTTCGTCATTCGATCCAGAGCAGCCAGCTATCGCTACGACAAAAACACTCACCACTGCAAGCGCAACGAACAACGATATGGCAACCGAGCGACGGGGTCTTTTCATCGAGCTCCAGACGATCCTGTTTACAGACTGAAATGCTAAAAATAATAGCAAATGAAACCACTCGAGCGCCCAATGGTTACAGACGCATTACCATGCGGGGCCTTCTAGCCGACTTGGCAGAAGGCCCCGCATGCAGCGCACACTTACCGTGTATTAAAAACGTAGCGGTCCATACGGTCGCACGCCTCCCTTACGCGCGAAAGCGGTAGCGCCAGATTCACGCGAATGTGGCAGGTTCCGTGGAACGGGCGGCCGTCCTGATACCCCACGCCCACGCGCGCCCCCTCGTCGAGCAACCACTGAATATCGCGGCCATGCTCGCGGCACCACTCGGTGCAGTCCAGAAACACCATGTACGTGCCCTGCGGACGTGAATAGGACACGCCCCCAAAATGCACGTCCACGTAATTGCAGAAGTACTCGATATTACCGGCAAGCACCTGGTTGAGCTCGTCCACCCACTCGTAGCCTTGCGGCTGGTAGGCACCGATAAGCGCATGCATAGAGAGGACGTTCATCTCGTTGTAGTGAGTCTTGTTGGACACGGCGCACGCGCGGTCACGCAGCGTCCCGTTGTAGACAATGTGGTAGCTGCCGACCAGGCCCGCCAGGTTAAACGTCTTGCTCGGCGCATAGAGGGCAACCGTGCGCATGCGGGCATCCTCGCTCACCGACTGCGTCGGGATATGCTTGTGCCCCGGCAGGATGATATCGGACCAAATCTCGTCCGAGATCACCACGCAATCGTGCTGGCGATAGATGTCCATGGCACGCTCGATCTCGTCGCGCTCCCATACGCGGCCGCAGGGATTGTGCGGCGAGCAGAACACCGCAGCATGGATGTGGTTTTGGGCGAGCTTGTGCTCCATGTCCTCAAAGTCCATACGCCACACGCCCTGATCGTCGAGCTTAAGCGGGCTGTGGACAATGTGATAGCCCGCGGCCTCAATGGACTTGGTAAAGCCGATGTAGGTAGGGCTGTGGACCAGCACCGCATCGCCCGGCTGAACATACGCACGCAGCGTCGACACGACACCGCCCAGCACGCCGTTTTCGTAGCCGATATGCTCCGGCGCCAAGCCCTCAACGCCGTTGCGACGGCTCTGCCATTCGATGATGCGGTCGAAGTACTCGGGGCGCGGATTGAAATAGCCAAACATGGGGTGCTGGGCACGCTGAATGATGTACTCCTGGACCGTGGGCACCGTGGCGAAGTTCATGTCCGCCACCCACATGGGAATGCGATCGAAGCCCTCGTCGGGTGCGTTTGGAGCCATGCCGGGGATCTCACCCCAAGAATCAACGGCGATGGAGTCCATGCCGTGGCGGTCGATGATTGAAGTGAAGTCATATTTCATGCTGGACTCCCGTGCAGAGCGGAATGATTCGGTAGGCGTTATTGTCCACCAGCGTGGGCGGTTTTGGCGCGGGGTTTGGCGCTTAATTTGACGGGTGCGGACGAATGGCTGGTTAGTCTTGCGCGTCGTTGACGGCAACTACGGTTAGCTGGGTTTCATCGACCGTAAACGATATGTCGAGCCCGGCGTAGGCCAGATGGTAGACGCGGTTTGGTTCGTGCTTGCTGCCCGCGCGGCGCGGATCTTGGCGTAGAACCTCGACCAAGCCGGGGAGCTTTGCGGGCGGGACCATATCCTGCAGTGCTTGCGGAAACTCAACATCGAGCTCTTGCCACGGAGCATCCTCGATCCAGCCTCCGGTCGCATCCGGGTGGCAGTCCGCAAACGGAATGTAGGGCTTGATGTCGTAGATGGGCGTACCGTCGCGCAGGTCGGCCCCCAACACATGGATGATGGGGCCATCGTCGGTGAGCTCGACACGATCAAGCTTGACGCAGGTGAGCCCGATGGGATTAGGGCGAAACGGACTGCGCGTGGCAAACACTCCCACACGTTCGGCTCCGCCCAGACGCGGCGGGCGCACGGTTTTCGACCATTTTGCGTTGGTGCCGGACCTGTCCTGCGTTTTAGCGTCGACGGCAATATCCTTAGCCGTGCCGCCGGGCGTTCCGTTTTCGAAGCGCCACAGCAGCCACAGGTGAGAGAAGGAGTCCAGGCCCTCAACCGCTGCATTGGAGGCAAATTCCGGCTCAAAAAAGATTCGTCCCTGCAGATGGGGCGCCAAAAAGCTGTTGCGCGGAATGCCGAACTTCTGCGGCAGGTCGGTATGTATGCGTGCGATAGGTTCCATGCCGGTCATTGTACGGCATGGAGGCGTGGGGCGTTGCGCGCAATTCTTCGCCGCGGTCCCCCGTCGTGCAACCAACGGTTGCTTGGAAGGGCGCCTGCCGCCGCGTATGCTTAAGCCATCAACCAGCAGAAAGGAGCCGCTATGGCCTTTGCAGAAAAGCTCATTGCTGTCCGTCGCGCCCATCACCTTACCCAAGAGCAGCTTGCCGCTAAGCTCTTCGTCACACGCCAGGCCATCAGCCGGTGGGAGCGCGGCGAGGTCACACCGGGCATCGACATGATGAAGCTCATCGCCGCCGTAACCGGAGAACCGCTGTCCCACCTGCTCGAAATGCCTGAGCACTATTGCCAGAGCTGCGGCATGATACTCACGCCCGACGACTGCGGCACCGATGCCACGGGCACCGCGACCGATCATTACTGCAAGTGGTGCTACGACCACGGCAAGTACACCTATGACACCACCATGGAGGCAATGATTGAGGATTGTGCCCCGCGCCTGGCACAAAACACCGGCATGTCGCTCGACGAAGCCGTCTCGCTCATGGGCGCCGTCCTGCCGCAACTGGAGCGCTGGCGCACCATGCAGGAAAACGAGGCGCGCTACGGTGCCGAGGCGCGGGCGCGCTACGGCGATGAGGCTATCGATGCAGCAAACGAAGCGTTGCTGGACATGGACCCCGAGACATGGAACGACATGAAGGAACTTGAACGCGCTATTCTGGGCCAGCTCTCAATTGCCATGGGCATTGGCGACCCAGAGAGCAACGAGGCTCGTAAGCTTGTCGCGATGCATCGTCGCTGGATTGCTCTCAACTGGGGATGCGAGCCCCAAGACGAGGCGTACCTGGGCCTCGCCCACGGTTATCTTGCCGACCAGCGCTTTGTTGACTACTACGACAAGCCCTGCGCCACCGGAGCCACGGCGTTTCTGGTTCAGGCCATCGAGTCGTCACTGGTCCGCGCATAGACCGCGGCAGCTTTGGGTATTTCAATCGAAACCTCAACCGATTGGAGACCTATGGCTACTAATCACGAGCTCGCGCTGTACGTTATGACCGGCTGCCCGTATTGCATAAAAGTCAAACGATTCCTTGCCGATAACGGTGTGACCATCCCCGAGCGCAATATCTCGACCGATTCCGATGCCGAACAGACACTCATCGCCGTCGGCGGAAAACGCCAGGTTCCCTGCCTGTTCATCGACGGCAAACCACTCTACGAATCGAGCGACATCATCGCGTGGGTGCAGGAAAACCTGCTCTAGCACTCGCGTTGCGACCGACTCGCCCCAACCCATACGACCCAAACATGTACGCCAGCATCCAAAGTCGACATTTTTCGACATCTTTGGATGCTGGCGTACAGCTTTTGGGTAGTCACGGACGCTCTTAGCCGGCTAATTGTTTGAGGCGACCTTTGGATTATGGCTGTTTGACGCCTCTGGAAAGGTTTCCGAGAGGGCTGTGGTCAAAAAAGGGCAAATATGAGTACTGCTACCTGTTTAGTAGCAGCGATTTTGATCACTTCAGGAACTATTCAACGTTCCACTCGTCCGCAGACGACGTTATTTCTCCTCATATGTTCAATAAAAGTAGCTCTTAATGGGAATAAATCTCATCAGGAGCTACAATTTATAGCAAATAAATGCAACCATAATGGCAACAGTACTCATATTTGCCCTTTTTTGACCACGACCCTCCAGAATAGTCGCTGAGAACGACACTAAATGACAAAATCCGACACTTGGACGTTCTAATATGAGTAGCCATTGAAGGACACCTAACGACTACTCCCATTCGCGACACACTGTGTCGCGAATTAAGCTGGCCCCATTACCGAAGACCAGTGAGAGCTCCTGCCCAGAATCTCAATAGCTTAATAAAGGGCTCCCCTCCGGAAGTTCAATGAGCATCCAAATTCCAAGCTGAAAAGCAAAGGAGTATCGAAGCCGTCAATGCTCATTTCCTATCGAACAGGCAGGTCAAAACAAGCTAATTAGCCCGATAAACTGCTTGTATTTTTGTCTACAAGATTGTATACAAAAAGAGAATCCGAGAACCGGCGCTCGACATTATGTCGATCGATAGGAGGCGCCATGGATGCTAAGCAGCTCGAAAAGATGATGGGGTTTGCTCCCGGAGAGTTGAAGAAAGCCGCGGAAGCCTACGAAAAAGATGAGTGGCCGAAAGGTCACACCATCAAGTTGGGAAGGCCACCAATCTCCGATGAGCCGAGCGTCGTTATATCAGCACGTGTGGGCGAATCGATTCTTGAGGCGTTTGACGAAAAAGCCAAACGCCATGGGCAAACACGCACGGAGCGGCTCAGAGAGCTCATTACACTTGATGCACTGATTGCCTAGGCCCGCTCCCCCGTCGGACCCAAACATGTACGCCAGCATCCAAAGTCGACATTTTTCGAC
>URBA01000072.1 GCA_900545905.1 uncultured Collinsella sp. | reverse complement strand
GCCGCGCTTAAGGATATGGAAGACCCGATTCTGATTAGCGGTACCGACGGCGTGGGCACCAAGCTCGTGCTCGCCCAGATCATGGACCGTCACGAGACGGTGGGCCAGGACTTGGTTGCTATGTGCGTCAACGACATTTTGGCTTCGGGCGCCGAGCCGCTGTTCTTCCTGGACTACGTTGCCATCGGCCACATCGAGGCCGAGCACATGGCAAAGATCATCAAGGGTGTAGCCGACGGCTGTAAGCTCGCGGGCTGCGCGCTCGTGGGCGGTGAGATGGCCGAGCACCCCGGCGTCATGGCTCCGGCCGACTACGACCTTGCCGGCTTTACCGTGGGCGTCGTCGACCGTCCCAAGATGCTCGACCCCGCGAACGTCCGCCCCGGCGATGTGATCCTGGGCCTGCCTTCCACCGGCGTGCACTCCAACGGCTACTCGCTCGTGCGTAAGGTCATCGGCGTCGACGGTATTAAGCCGGGCACGCCCGAGGCCGCCGCTAAGGCCGAGGAGCTGAGCCGTCCGCTCGAGGAGCTCGGCGGCGCATCGCTGGCAGACGCCCTGTTGGCCCCCACGCGCATCTATGTCAAGCCGATTCTTGAGTTGCTGCGCGGCGGCGCCAACGTGCACGCTATCGCCCACATCACTGGCGGCGGTATTACCGAGAACCTCAACCGCGCGCTCGCCGACGACGTCGACGCCGTGGTCACCCGCAACGGTGCCGAGATGGGTTGGGACGTTCCGCTCGTCATCACCTATGTGTCGCGCCAGGCCGAGCTTGCGCCCAACGAGGCGTGCAAGACCTTCAACATGGGCGTTGGCCTGTGCCTGATCGTCGCCCCCGAGGACGAGGCCGCGGTGACCGATGCCCTGGTCGCGCTGGGCGAGAAGCCGTTCCGCGTGGGCGAGTGCGTCGAGGGTTCCGGTAAGGTCGTGTACTCCGATGAGCGCTAACGAGCAGATGGCTGCCGCCGAGGGCCTGGGCTTTGTGCCCTACACCCGTCCGACCGGCACCGATACGGCCGAGCCGCTCAAGATCGGTGTGCTCATCAGCGGTTCGGG
Source organism: uncultured Collinsella sp. (assembly GCA_900545905.1). Lineage (GTDB taxonomy): Bacteria > Actinomycetota > Coriobacteriia > Coriobacteriales > Coriobacteriaceae > Collinsella. The sequence goes on along the minus strand of URBA01000072.1, from coordinate 6,180 downwards.
TACCAACCTGCAGGCGCTGATCGATTTGATCGCCGCCGGCAAGCTCAACGCTTCGATTGAGCTTGTGGTGTCGAGCCGTCCTTCGGCTAAGGGTTTGCATCGCGCTGAGCGCGCGGGCATCCAGACGCTCACGCTGTCCAAGGATGTCTATGCCGACCCTATTGCCGCCGACGAGATCATCGCGCACGAGCTTCTCGAGCGCGGCTGCGAGTATGTGGTCATGGCCGGCTACATGCGCATGGTGCACACGCCGCTGCTGGCGGCGTTTCCCAACCGCGTGGTCAACTTGCATCCGGCGCTGCTGCCGAGCTTTACCGGTGCGCATGCGATCGACGATGCCTTTGCGCGCGGTGTCAAGGTGACTGGCGTGACCGTGCATTTTGCCAACGGGATCTACGACAACGGCCCCATCATCGCCCAGCGCGCGCTGGCTGTTGAGGAGGGCTGGGATGTCGACACGCTCGAGGAGCACATCCATGCGATTGAGCACGTGCTGTATCCCGAGGTTGTTCAGATGCTCGCCGACGGCCGTGTCCACGTGCTGGAGAGCGGCAAGGTCGCAATTGATGCGCCCCGCGGCTAGCGGTGCACAGTACAATTTAGCCGAGTAGTCAGGGTGGTCATTGGCGCCAAGGCGCACGTGGCCACCCTTTGTTTTGGGTAGTCACCTGCGACGTTCTTTAACGACTGGTCATTCAAGAACGTCGCAGGTGACTAGATGAGAGAGGTGAGCGCATGGCGGATAACGAAGCGCTGTTTACGCCTGAGCTGGTGTTTTTTGATTGGGAGTGCGCGACGCCGGATGAGGTGTTTGCGCGGCTCGAGGGCGAGCTTGCACCACGTGGCTACATTGCCGACGGTTGGCTCGACGCCGTTCGCACGCGCGAGGATGCCTATCCCACGGGTCTTGCCATGCCGGCGGCAAGCATTGCCATTCCGCATACCGATCCGGGGTTTGTGGCCAAGCCCTATATCGCGGTGGTGAAGCCCGCCGCGCCCGTGACATTTAACGCTATGGCTGGCATGGGCGCTCCGGTGCCGGCGCAGATCGTCATCAATCTGGGCATCGCCGAGCCAGGCGGCCAGGTCGAGGCCCTACAGGCGCTCATGAACATCTTTATGGATGCCGATGCCGCAGCCGACGTGCTCGGCCAGACCACGTCCCAGGGCATGGTCGACGCCATCCGCCGTCACTTCTAAGGTGGGGCTGAGTCGGCACTTGGGGACTGTCCCTAACTGCCGGCTGCCAGAGCTGTCCCCTTTGCACCAAAATGGTGCAGATTAACTTGTCCCCCATGTGCCAGGTGTGCCGCGGGGTCCGCGTTGTGACACAATGGCGTTTGTTCGATTCGTTATGCGAAAGGCCAACTATGGCAAATAAGAAAAAGAACTCCGAGGCCGCGCCGACGTCCGAGCAGCAGGCCCGCGCTGCCTCCAGCTCTCGCAAGAAGCAGCGCAAGACGTACGTGTCTAAGACCGTCAAGATCGTTCTGGTGGTCATCGGCGTGCTGGCGATGCTGCTTTCCGTCTCGGCGATGGCGTGCTCCGGCCTTATGTCGCAGGCCGAGGACACCTCGGGCTACAAGCTGACCGGCGGTGTTGCTGCAACTATCAACGGCACCAACCTCACCGAGGACACCGTGACCAAGCAGATCATGAGCATGCGCACGTCCTACGGCTACACCAAGGATGAGGATTGGGCGCAGTATCTGGTTGACAACGACTTCACGCCCAAGAAGTACCGCAAGCAACTCATCGACTCCTACACGCAGCAGATTCTGCTTCAACAGGCACAGAAGGAGAACGGCGTGACGGTGTCGGATGAGGAGGTCGAGAAGGCTTGGAAGGATGCGTGCAAGAGCGCGGGCGGTGCTAAGGCCTTTAAGAAGACCCTCAAGACCTATGGCTATACCGAGGACACCTACAAGGACTCGCTCAAGGAGAGTCTGGCGCAACAGAAACTCAAGGATGCCGTCGCGCCCACGAGCAAGCCCAAGGACAGCGAGATTGTCGATTACATCAACGAAAACCTGTCCAGCTACAACGACGCCCGCCGCTCGTCGAACATCCTGATCAAGGTTGATTCCGACGCTTCCGACGAGGACAAGGCTGCCGCCAAGGCCAAGGCGCAGGAGTGCCTGGACAAGATCAACTCCGGTGAGCTGAGCTTTGAGGACGCCGTTGAGCAGTACTCCGAGGACACCGGTTCCAAGGAGAAGAAGGGCGATGTGGGCTGGGATAAGCTCACCACCTTTGTCGACAGCTACCAGACGGCGCTCGAGGGACTCAACAAGGGCGACGTGAGCGAAGTCGTCGAGTCGACCTATGGCTACCACATCATCAAGTGCACCGACTACTTCCATGTCGATAATCAGGTTGATGACATCAACCAGGTGCCCAAGGACATCAAAAAGTACGTCTCCAACGTGGTGAAGACGCAAGCGGCCAGCACCGCGTACAGCGAGTGGCTAGAGCAGTACAAGAAGGATGCCGACATCACCGTTAACCCCATGCCCAAGGACGTGCCGTACAACGTCAGCCTGAAGGGCGTCACCAAGAGCTCGACCGACGATTCGTCGACGACTGAGTAATCATGGGGCGGCGCTCGCTCGAGTGCCGCCCACGCTATTAGAGAGGATTTGCAGATGACCAACGAAGAGCTGCAGAAGGAAATGATCGCGGCCATGAAGGCCAAGGACAAGGTTCGCCTGTCTATCATTCGCCAGGTCAAGGCCGAGGTGAAGAATATCGAGGTTAACGAGCGCCGCGATGTGACCGAGGAAGACGTCAACAGCATGATCAAGCGTCTGATCAAGCAGACGAGCGAGACGCTGGAGATGTCCATCAAGGCCGGCACCGACCAGGAGCGTACCGACAACCTGACCGAGCAGGTTAAGATTCTGGAGAGCCTGCTGCCCGCGCAGGTTTCGGGCGAGGAGCTCGAGGCTCTGATCGAGCAGGTTATCGCCGAGCTGGGTGCGACCTCCAAGAAGCAGATGGGCCAGGTCATGGGGGCACTCGGCAAGGCCACCGGCGGCAACTTCGACAAGCCTGCGGCAGCAAAGATTGTCGGCGGCAAATTAGCGTAAGGTGCAATCGACAAACAGCTGATAGTGAGGGGCACGACCACGTGGTCGCGCCCCTTTTTGCTGGGCGATGAAGGGCGTCCCCCGCTACTCATTGGGGACAGACTTAAATGAGTACCCCATGAGCGGGCACTCATTTAAGTCTGTCCCCAATGAGTGGGTGAAAGGTTGCGGGTTCTTTACGGGAATGTAGTGTGGGCTGCGGAAACGCGGTTCTTTCCGTACAATAGTTCAACTCGTGTAAACGCAGGGAAGGGACATTCATGGCAGACATGATCGAGATCAAGCATCTCAACAAGTACTTTGGCGACCTGCATGTGCTCAAAGATATCAATCTCACCGTCAAGCGCGGCGAGAAGCTCGTAATGATCGGGCCTTCCGGTTCGGGTAAGTCGACGCTCATCCGTTGCGTCGATTATCTGGAGGAGCCCACGTCGGGCGAGGTCGTCATCGACGGTACGCCGCTCACCAAAAAGAATCACCTGGAGATGGCTCGCAAGTATAGTTCCATGGTGTTTCAGCAGTTCAACCTGTATCCCAACATGACGGTGCTCGGCAACCTGACGCTCGCGCCCATCAAGCTTCAAAAGAAGAGCAAGGAGGAGGCGACCGAGATCGCTGTTGCCGCGCTCAAGCGTGTTGGGATGGCGCATAAGGCCGGCGAGTATCCGCAGAATCTCTCGGGCGGTCAGCAGCAGCGCATCGCCATCGCCCGTGCCCTGTGCACCAAGCAGCCCATCATCCTGTTTGACGAGCCGACCTCGGCGCTCGACCCCGAGATGGTCCAGGAGGTTCTGGACGTTATGATTGAGCTCGCGCAGGAGGACATCACCATGATCTGCGTGACGCACGAGATGGGCTTTGCGCGCCAGGTGGCCGACCGCGTCATCTTTATGGAGGACGGCCGCATCCTGGAGGAGGGCACGCCCGAGCACTTCTTCGATAACCCCGAGAACCCGCGCTGCCGCGAGTTCCTGTCCAAGATTCTGCACTAGGTGCGGTGATGGACATGACGGATATGACGAGGGCGGCCGTGTCGCGCCGTCACTTTTTGCAGCTGGCGGGCGCCGGCATGCTTGCGCTGACGGGGACCGCGCTTGCCGGTTGCGGCAACTCCACCAGCGGCGAGGGCTCCGACAAGGGGTCCAAGCTTGCGGCCATTAAGTCGCGCGGCCATCTGAATGCCGGCGTTAAGAAGGACGTTCCCGGCTATGGCTATTACGACACCGCCAAGGGCCGCTTTGAGGGCATGGAAGTTGATTTGTGCTACCAGATCGCTGCTGCCGTCTTTGGCGTGAGTTACAAGGAGGCCCGCGCCCAGGAGCTTGTCGAGTTTGCCGACGTAACGCCCAAGACGCGCGGTCCGCTGATCGATAACGGCCAACTTGACGTGGTCGCGGCGACCTACACCATCACCGACGAGCGCAAGAAGAGCTGGGATTTCTCGACGCCGTACCGCACCGACTACGTGGGACTCATGGTCAAGAAGCGTTCGGGCTTTACCTCGATTGAGGACCTGGACGGCAAGGTCATCGGCGTGAGCCAGGGTGCTACCACGCAGGGCCTGATCGAGCAGATGATCAAGGACAACGGCTTTAGCTGCAAGCCCGAGTTTAGGGCCTTTAGCGGCTACCCCATCATCAAGAGTTCGCTCGACGCCGGCAATATCGATGTCTTTGCCATGGACCGCTCCACGCTGGCCGGTTACATGAACGAGACCGTTGAGCTGCTGCAGCCCGAGGTCAAGTTTGGCGAGCAGGGCTACGGCGTGGCGACCAAGAAGGGCTGCGACCTTTCGGCCGTGGTCGATCAGGTGATTTGCGATCGCCTGGCCGACGGCTGGCTCGACCAAGAGGTCAAGACCTGGGGTCTTGTATAGGCGCATCGTCCAAGGAAGGAATCGAATGCTCGAAGGATTATTTGACGCCGACCGTTGGTCGACGACATTTCAAAACATGGGGCCCTTCTGGGAGGGCTTTGGCGTGACGCTACAGGTGGTCGTTGCCGGTCTGCTGCTGTCGCTGGTGCTGGGCACGCTGCTGGGCGTGTTCTCAACCACTCGTTCACGCGTGCTGCGCGCCATAAGCCGCGTGTACGTGGAGTTTTACCAGAACACCCCGTTGCCCGTGCAGGTGCTCTTTATGTACATGGCCGGTCCACAGTTTTTGCAGGCCATAACCGGTGCCGACCAGCCGGTGCGTATCGCGCCGTTCGTGCTGGGCTTCTTGGGCGTGGGTCTGTATCACGCGGCCTACATCTCGGAGGTCATCCGCACTGGTATCGAGGCGGTTCCGCGCGGTCAGATGGAGGCGGCCCAGAGCCAGGGCTTCACCCGTGCGCAGGCGTACTGGTACATCGTGCTGCCCCAGACATTCAAAATCATTCTTCCGCCGCTGTGTAACCAGGCGCTCAACCTGGTCAAGAATACGTCGGTGCTGGCGCTTGTGGCCGGCGGCGACCTTATGTACCGTTCCGACAACTTCGTGAGTCTGTACGGTTACCTGCAGGGGTACATCGTCTGCTGCCTTATGTACTTCATCATCTGCTTTCCGCTCGCCATGCTGGTGCAGTGGCTCGAGCGCCGCTCCAAGGAGCGTCCGCGCGGCGTGAGCCTGGCCGAGCTGGGGCTCGACAACGTAGAGGAGGCCTAGCGCATGGAAATCTTCAACGCGACCAACCTGCTCTACATCTGGGGCGGCTTTGTTAAGACAATCGAGATCTCGGCGCTGTCGATCTTTTTCTCGCTCATCTTTGGCACGGTGCTGGCGCTCGTTAAGAGCTATGCGCCCCGCCCGTTCCGTATTTTGGTGAGCGCCTATATCGAGCTGTTCCGCTGCACGCCAAACCTGCTGTGGATCCTGTTTATCTACTTTACGGTGCAGGGTTTGGACATTGTGATTTCGACCATCGCCTTTACGCTGTTTACCAGCGCTGTTATGGCCGAGATTGTGCGTGGCGGTCTCAACTCGATTCCGCGCGGCCAGTTTGAGGCAGCGCAGAGCCAGGGCTTTGGCTTCTTTGCCACCATGCGCTACATCATTCTGCCGCAGACGTTTAAGACGATCATTCCTGCGCTGTTTAGCCAGTGCACGAC
>URBA01000071.1 GCA_900545905.1 uncultured Collinsella sp. | reverse complement strand
GAGATGCAGCGTAGTCTCGTGGGCTCGGAGATGTGTATAAGAGACAGCACTTAAAACAGTCGTCCTAGCCTCTTTCGGAACACGCCATTGCTGAATACTCCAAAAAATGCACGTCGCAAGAGGGGGTACCTGACCAAACGGCTAAATTCCCGCAAGCTCGCAGTAGCGGTCGACGTTGCTGGCAAACACCATCTCCACAGCACCCTTCTGCACGGGCTCCGCCGGAGTTTTACCCCACAGCAAATACTCGCCCAAAGTCTTGGCGCCACGGTAGGCCAAGCTCACCGGATCCTTATAGACAATATTGGTAAAGATGCCACGGCGCAAGGCCAAGGCGCTCTCGGGGAACAGGTCGTTGCCGATTACCATGACCTTGCCGGCCTTGCCGCTTGAAACAAGCGCGTCGGCGACCACCTCGGAACCAACGGCAAAAACGCTACAGATGAGCTCGGGAGCATCCGGCGCACTCAAGCGCTGCTCAAGCTCGCGCTCGAGCTGTTTGACTTGCGCATGGGCGCCGGCAAGGTCCTCAACCTGCCATGGAATATCGTGTTCGCGCAGGTAATTATGAAAGGCGCGGTCGGTCAGATAGTGTGAATCGGTATAGGGGTCGCCCGCCAACAGGAGCACGCGGGCATCAGCCCCAGAAGCGTGGACCAGATTTGCCGCCTGCTCCGCCATAAGACTGCCCGCCGCGGAATAGTCCGCCAGACTGGCACCCAGGCGATCGAGGTGCGGGCGGTCGCCGTCTACGAGCTCGATTGTCACGCCCGCCTCGGCAATCTGCCTCAAGAGCTCGGTTGCGCGGTCATCACCCGGAACATAGGCAAGCAGACCATCAATCTTCTCGCCTACCTGCAGACGCTCATCGATCTGCTCGAGCGCATCGGCGTAGCCGCCCACGCCAAATTCTACGCGCTCAACCGTAATGCCCTGATCGATGACCTCCTGCTCAAAGCGGTTGCAGCCTTCCCAAAGGTAACGGAAAAAGTACGCCCCCTCGCGCGATGCGCGGGGCAGGCAAAACACCAAGTTGATATCCTTGCGGCGCAGGCTCGAGGCACTCGTATTGCGATGGTAACCCATGGCCTCGGCCTTAGCATTCACCTTGGAGCGCACGGATTCGCTCACGCCGGCCTTACCCGTCAGGGCCTTGTGCACAGTATTGATGGAAACGCCAAGCTCGGCGGCTATGTCCTTCATGGTTACGCGAGCGCTCATGGGGTTACTCCGTTATAGATAAGTTGCCAATTAACAGTACAGGTAACGATACCCCAAAATCACTCTTCAACTCGCCGCGCTCGCCGCCAAATGTGCAAAGCGCCCCGCGAACGGATGCTCGCGGGGCGCCTGGATGCCTAGACCTTATTTGATACCGCGGCCCAGGTCTTCGGCAATTTTGTCCACGCCCTTAAGCGCGGCGCAGGTTTTTTTATTGGAACAATGTCCCGTGCAAACGCCACCTTGAGCGCAGTCGGCGCAGGTGCCCTTGCGATAAATGCGCACGCACACGGCGACAAACGCAATGCCGATAACAGCCAGTACAACAATATCGATAGGTGCCATAGCAAGCCTCCTCTAGTTAACCATCACTTACTTTACCCCATTCTCCACCTACCAAATAGGGACAGGTTTATTTTGGTCGGTTTTATCTGCGGAAACGCCACATCTTACTTCTGGAGCAAAGCAATCTGTCCCCCCATTACGTCAAAAAGCCCGAGTGTCACTGAGACACCCGGGCTCGTGAAAAGGGGCTAATCCTTATTCGGAACTAGGCGGAAACTGCGGCGGAAGCAGTGTTGGTCTCGTCCTCGTCGGTCCATGCGTGTTTGGGCATGGGACGGAAGATCTGGAAGAGCATCGCGACCAGCAGCACGATAGCCACAACCGTCCAGAAGCCAAACTGACCCAGAACAAGCAGGTTGTAGAACTGGTTGATGAACAGGCCGATCACCCAAGCAAAGGCGCACTCGTAGCCGATGGCAATCGCGGTCCACTTGCCGGAGTCCATCTGGTTGCGGATGGTGCCAATGGCGGCAAAGCACGGAGCGCACAGCAGGTTGAAGGCGCCGAAGGCAACGCAGGCGCCCATGGTGGGGAACATGCCCGCAAACGCGGTCCACAGGCTCGGGTCGGTCTCGCCCGCGTCGGCGACGGACAGCAGCGAGCCGGCGGTGGCGACGACGTTCTCCTTGGCCACAAGGCCCGAGACGGTCAGCGCGGTTGCCTGCCAGGTGCTAAAGCCGAGCGGGGCGAAGATCCAGGCGACCAGGTTGCCGAGCATGGCGAGCACGGAGTAGTCCATAAACTCCTCGGGGATGCCGTCCATCACAGGCAGGAAGCCAAAGGAACCGTTGTAGCTACCAAAGTTGGACAGGAACCAAACCACGACAGTGGAGGCAAAGATGACCGTGCCGGCCTTCTTGATAAAGGCCCAGCAGCGCTCCCACACGTGCAGTGCCCAAGAGCGGATCGCCGGGAAGTGATAAGCCGGGAGCTCCATGACAAACGGGGTCGGGCGGCCGGCGAAGAGCTTGGTCTTCTTGAGCATAAGGCCCGAAGCGATGACGGCAAAGACGCCCAGGAAGTAGAACAGCGGGCTGATCCACGCGGCGGTGGTGGAAGAATCGCCGATGATGGAACCCATGAGCAGGGCGATGATCGGCAGCTTGGCGCCGCAGGGGATGAACGTGGTGGTCATGACCGTCATGCGGCGGTCCTTCTCATTCTCGATGGTCTTGGTAGCCATGACGCCGGGAACGCCGCAGCCCGAGGACACGAGCATGGGGATAAAGGACTTACCGGACAGGCCAAAGCGGCGGAACACGCGGTCCATGATGAAGGCGACGCGGGCCATGTAGCCGCAGTCCTCCAGGAAAGACAGCATCACGAACAGCAGGAACATCTGCGGGACGAAGCCGAAGATGGCGCCTAAGCCGCCGACGATACCGTCGCAGACCAGCGAATCGACCAGGCCACCGTCCTCGGTACCGCCCGCCACAAGGGCGTCGTGCACCACGGTGGTGATACCCGGGACATAGGGGCCGTACTGCGCCGGGTCGACCGAGTCGGCATTGTCGCCCGCAGCCTCAACAGCTGCGTCATAGGCGTCGCGACCCTGACCGAGCACGTACCAGCCGTCGGTGCCGAAGAGCTGGTCGTTGGTGAAGTCGGTCACCGTGCCGCCCAAGGTAGAAACGGCGATGTAGTACACGCAGAACATGATGACCACAAAGATCGGCAGGCCCAGGATACGGTTGGTAACCACGCGGTCGATCTTCTCGGAGGTGCTCATCTTGGCAGGGGCCTTGGTCATGCACTCGTCAATGATATGGGCGATCACGCCGTAGCGCTCACCGGTGATGATGGACTCGGCGTCGTCGTCGCAGTCCTGCTCGCACTGGGCGACCAGCTCCTCCACGCGAGCGGCCTTCTCCTTGGTGAGGTTGATGAGCTTGCAGGCGTCCGCGTCGCGCTCAAACAGTTTGACCGCGTAGTAGCGACGCTTGTTGGCGGGAACGCTCGCAGGCAGGTTATTCTCGATGTGGTCCAGAACGTCCTCGATGGAGGAATCGAACTTGTGCTCCGGCACCTGGCCCTTAGAAGCAGCGGACTTCTTGACCTGCTCGAAGAGCTCCTTGATGCCCTTGTTCTTAAGAGCCGAGATCATCATGACCGGGCAGCCGAGCTTCTTGGAGAGCTTGTCCGTGTCGATCTTGTCGCCGTTCTTCTCGACCAAGTCGGCCATGTTGAGGGCGACGACCACGGGCAGGCCGGTCTCGATAACCTGAAGCGCTAGGTACAGGTTGCGCTCGAGGTTGGTGGCGTCGACCACCTGGACGACGACATCGGGCTCGCCGCTCATGAGGTAATCGCGCGAGCACTGCTCCTCGGGGCTATAGGGGGAAAGCGAGTAGATGCCGGGGAGGTCCGTGATGGTAACGTTCTTGTCGCTCAGGAGCTTGGCTTCCTTTTTCTCAACCGTGACACCGGGCCAGTTGCCAACGTAGCCGTTGGCGCCGGTGATCAGGTTGAAAAGCGTGGTCTTGCCGCAGTTGGGGTTACCCGCCAGCGCGACATGGATCTGAGAATCCGCCATTCAATCCTTCTTCCTTGTGTGCCTGCGCTGCTTTCTCCGCGCGGGCTGGATAATGTGCTTCAACGTTGCAAGTTTAAGTTAGAAAATCCTAACTTTATCTGCAGAAATATTCGCCGTCGGCCCTTACTGGACCTCGACGACGGCAGCCTCCTCCTTGCGGATGGAAAGCTCGTAGCCGCGCACGTTGATCTCGACCGGATCGCCGAGCGGTGCAACCTTCACGACCTTGAACGAAGTGCCCTTGATGAGCCCCAGGTCCATAAGGTGGCGGCGAAGCGCACCCTCACCGTGAAGCTTGACGATGGTAGAGCTCTCGCCCACCTTAACGTCACCCAACGTCTTCATTTACTTGTCCCCCTTTCAGTTTTTAAATGCTGCGGACTAACCGACGGTCATGATGTGCATGGCAACCTTGGAATCGATGCCAAAGCGAGCGCCCAGCACCGTGACGATGATGTTGGCGCCGCTCGAGCTCACCACGTGAATCTCGCTGCCCTCGACAAAGCCGAGGTCCTTGAGGTGGTGTTTCATGTCCTCATTGCCCTTTACACGGGACACGCGTACGGTTTCGCCCGCTTTTACCATCGAAAGCGGCATGGCCGGCATCTGCGGTCCGCAAGACATGAGTGAGCTCCTAACATCGGTTCGTCCTCAACATCGACATGGCAAAAGTTAGCCACGTCTATGTTCGCTTAAGTAAACTAGCACGTGGTTAACTTTTTGGAAAGGGTCCCCATTCAGTTTTCGAAAAAGTTTCCTATACGAAACAAAAGAGGCACCGCAAAGACCATCTCTTTGCGGTGCCTTGTCATACCAATTGATGCAACAAAGGGGCCTGTCCCCTTGTCACATTGTTGAGGTTAAAGCGAGAGGTTCCTGATCGACGTGACGCAGGAGGCCTCATCCACGCCCGAAACGCGGAACACGACGTCTTCGCCACATTCGCCGCAGAGTGCCATGAGCCCTATAACGTCGCGGCCATCCGTGTGGCGATCGCCGATACTGACTGACACGTCGCTACGATGCTTGGCAATGATGTCATAGAGCAGCGCAACCGGGCGGGCATGTAATCCCAACGGATCTTTAATCGTCTTTGTAAACTCGACCATGTCCCCTCCCACGACATCGCACATTCGGCCGGCAAACCCGGCCACGTGGTAGTTATTGTACGTTACCGGCGCACCCCCGTTCCACAAAAAACGAGGGAAGGCGCACGTCCTTCCCTCGTTACAGGCAATATGTAGCCGCTTGCCTACATCAGGCGCAGGCTGACGTCCTTGAGCTGGGCGCCACTAACGGCACTCGGAGCGCCCGACATAAGGTCGGAGCCGCTGGCCGTCTTAGGGAACGCCATGACGTCGCGGATGGAGTCGGAACCGGTGAGCAGCATGCACACGCGGTCCAGGCCCAAAGCGAAACCGCCCATCGGGGGCGCACCAAACTTGAGAGCCTCCATGAGGAAGCCAAACTGCGACTCGGCACGCTCCTCGGTAAAGCCCAGGAGCTTGAGCATGGACATCTGCATCTCGGCGTTGTGGATACGCATACCGCCGCCGCCGGCCTCAAAGCCGTCCATGACAAAGTCGTAGGTGCAAGAACCGGCTGCCAACGGATCGGCCTCGATCTTGGCGATGAGCTCGGCGACGACGGCCTCGTCGGTGACGTCGGCAACATAGCCGTGAGCATCAAAGCCCAGCTCGCGGTAGTGCTTCTCGGCCTCGGCGACCTTGTCGGCGTGACGGGCGTTAAAGGCGATCCTGGCGCCGGCTTCGCCGAGTGCCTCGGCCATGGCCATGCCGATGCCATAGGTGGCGCCGGTCACGAGCGCGACCTTGCCGTCCAGGCGGAAGCTGTCCATAAGATCAGACATAGCAATCCTTCCAAAAGAAACGTTCATCTATATAAGTCTTGCTTTTCGTACAAGCTCAGTATATGTGAAGTAGGGTAATAAACCCTCCCATTCTCCGAAAAATAGGTGAACGATCACTTTTAAAAGGTAAACGGTGAACTCGCCCTGCTGTGCGGACGGCTCGATTGTCCTGATCGAGGAGGGCAAGCTCGAGAGACAAGTGGGCACGGGCTGCCCGTTGGCCCCGCGCGTAGTGCTACTTTTCAAACGCGGCGCGCGCAAAGTGCCGGGTGAACAACTTACTGGCGATGCCGGCGACGTTGCCTAAGATCAGCGCCGAGATAGCGGTGGTCACGTCTGGTCACGTCAGAGCCGCCTAAGTTGTGCATGGGTGCCAGCGCCCCCATTTCACCGCAACTGAGGGTATGGGGGATGCGATAGTATTACGTGATGAGATTCGAAAAACCGTGAGCTTCATCCGAGGGCTTTATGGAACAGCACCAGCATTATCAGAGCCTGCAAGATCAGGCATACAACGCATTGCGCTCCAAGATCATCTATGCCGAGCTCAAACCCGGCACGCGCCTTTCGGCGATTGGTCTGGAAAAGGAGACGGGAATCGGGCGCACGCCCATTCGCGAGTCCTTTGTGCGCCTGCGTGAGCAGGAGCTGGTGGAAACGCGTCCCAAAAGCGGCACTTATGTCTCAAAAATCAGCATGGAGCGCGCTGAGAACGCCTGTTTCTTGCGCGAGAAACTCGAGAGAAGTGTGCTCATTAAATGCTGCTCTGCCGCCACGCCCGAGCAAAAGTATCGGCTCGAGCAGATTCTTGCCGAGTCCGAGTCACTCGACCATAGCGAAACACGTCGCTTTTTCGATCTGGACAACTTGTTCCATGAGACATGTTTTGAGATTGCCGATCGTCACATGTTGTGGGATTGGATGAAGAGCATCAACACGCATTTTGAGCGATACAACTGGTTGCGTATGGTGTCGCAGGATCTGGACTGGGAGCCGATCCGTGGGCAACATCGCCGGATTCTTGAGGCCATTAAGAAGGGCGATACCGACACGGCGAGCTACCTGGCAGAGACGCACCTGCATCTGATGCCCGAGGAGCAGGGCCCGGTTATCGCCTTGCATCCCGACTATTTCGAGCTGTCCAAAGACTCGGCCATCTAACTCGCCCCCTACATTAATTGCGGTGAAATAGGGACTGTTTTGCGGCTTTGGCGGCGTAAGCAGTCCGTATTTCACCGCAAGTGCGGGGGTGAAATCGGGGCATGAAAAGGCTGCGGCGCCGCTTGGAGGAAAAGACCGGAAGCAAGGGTCCATTCCTCCAGAC
>URBA01000070.1 GCA_900545905.1 uncultured Collinsella sp. | reverse complement strand
CACCCTCACCAATCTCATGGGCGCCGAGGGCATAGAAACCCTCCTAGCAGTAAGCCACGGCAGCGCCAGTCGCCAATTCATCAAGGCTGCAGCCCCAGAGGGCTTCGAGCTCCCAGCAAAACTCCCCAACTGCGCCATCATGGTCTTCGATTTTGACGATACGCGAGAAGAGGACGATACGCCCCAATGCAAGTTCACCTTGCAACAAATTGTGGATCCCCAACAAAGTAATTAGCTGAGCGAGCAGAGTTAAGCAGACATCAACGTGTCGTCTCCCGAGCACGGCGGAGGGCCGGAGAAATATATTAAGGTCATCGCGAGTTCCGCACGCAAAGGAGAGCACTTAATGTGCTCTCCGTCTTGCGCAGGACTGTAGAGCAGGGACCTTAATATATTTCTCCGGCCCTCCGCCGTGCTCGGGAGCCATCCACGCACTTTACCTGCGTAAACAATGTGAGTGAAATATGAATCTCGATGGATACGCCCGCAGCCGTGTATACTAAACAGCTGTGTGAAACCAGGGGAGTATTCTGGCTGGACAAAATGCCTGCTTAATAGGGTTGTCAGGTAGTCCGGGCGAAATACAAGGCTGGGGAGCACGTCGTGTAAGTAGTGGTCCTCTAGGGGCGTACGCTCGGTGGTGTACGCATTGTCCCAAGACCACGCGAGAGTTGGGATCATATCTTGATCAGCATGATTCTCGGCCGCAAGATTGGCATGACCCAGGTTTGGGACGAGGACGACAACGTCGTTCCCGTCACGGTCATCCAGGCTGGCCCCTGCGCTGTCTCGCAGGTTAAAACTCAGGCAACCGACGGCTATGACGCCGTCCAGATCGGTTTCGGCGACATCAAGGCCAAGAACGTGAACAAGCCCATGGCTGGTCACTTCGCCAAGGCTGGCGTCGAGCCTGTCCGCTTCCTTCGTGAGGTCCGCGTCGAGAACGGCGAGGAGCACAAGGTCGGCGAGGTCGTCACCGTCGCTGATTTCGCTGATGTCGAGAAGGTCGACGTCATCGGTACCTCCAAGGGTAAGGGCTTCCAGGGTCGCATCAAGCGCTGGGGTCAGCGCCGCGGTCCTATGACGCATGGTTCTCACTTCCAGCGTCACCCCGGTTCTATCGGTCAGTGCGCCTATCCTGCGCGCGTCCTCAAGGGCGTCAAGATGGCCGGTCACATGGGTAACGAGCGCGTTACCGTCAAGAACCTTTCCGTTGTCCGCATCGATGCCGAGCAGAACCTCATCTTGGTCAAGGGCGCTGTCCCGGGTGCCAAGAATGGTCTCGTCGCCATCCGTATGGCCTAAGGGCCCAGCCCATTTAGCCCAGCGTCATACCAAGGAGAACACTTAAATGGCAAAGTTTGAAGTAAAGAACAGCGAGGGCAAGAAGGTCGCCGAGGCCGAGCTCGCCGCTGAGGTGTACGGCATCGAGCCGAACATCCACGTTATGCACCACATCGTCAAGTGCCAGATGGCCTCTTGGCGTCAGGGCACCCAGTCCGCTAAGGGCCGCTCTGAGGTTTCCGGTGGCGGCAAGAAGCCTTGGCGTCAGAAGGGCACCGGCCGTGCCCGCCAGGGTTCCATCCGTGCTGCCCAGTGGCGTCACGGTGGCGTTGTCTTCGCCCCCAAGCCCCGTTCCTACGCTAAGCGTATGAACAACAAGGAGGTCAAGCTGGCTATGCGCTCCGCGCTGTCCGCCAAGCTGGCCGATGGCGAGCTCGTGCTCGTCGACGACTACGGCTTCGAGAAGCCTTCCACCAAGGCTGCTGTCGCCATGCTCAAGGCTCTCGGCCTTGAGGGCAAGCGTCTAACCATCATCGTTCGCGATGAGGACGTCAATGCCTACCTGTCGTTCCGCAACATTCCCAAGACGTTCATCATCACCGCTGACGAGGCCAACACCTACGATCTCGTCAACAACAACGCCGTGCTGATGCCCGCCGACATCGCCGCTCACTTCGGGGAGGTGCTTGCATAAATGACCGCCCACGAGATCATCATCCGTCCGATCGTGTCCGAGCGTTCCTTCTCCGGCATGGAGCTGAACAAGTACACGTTCGAGGTCGCCAAGGATGCTAACAAGTATCAGATCAAGGACGCTGTCGAGGAGATCTTCGGCGTCAAGGTCGTTCGCGTGAACACCCTGACGGTCAAGCCCAAGACCAAGCGCGTGCGCTATGTCGCCGGCAAGACCCGTTCTTGGAAGAAGGCCATCGTCACGCTGGCCGAGGGCGACACCATCGAGGTCTTTGGCAACCAGGCCTAAGACTCGCTGCTGTTGAGTGAGCTCATGCCTCCCAAATAGGGGAGGCGAGAGCTCAAGGTTTTGGGCGTATAAAATGGACACGCCCGGAACCGTGTATACGTCCGGTGTCATCGCACCCGAGGCAGAACCTCGTATCCCTGTCTGCGATGGCTAACGGATTCCTATTGAAAGGGATTGTAATGGCTGTAAAGCACCTTAAGCCGACCTCCGCTGGTAGGCGTTGGCAGACGATCTCCGACTTCTCCGAGATCACCTGCACCAAGCCCGAGAAGTCTCTTCTCGAGCCCCTGCCCAAGAAGGCCGGTCGTAACAACAACGGCCGCATCACCACCCGCCACCAGGGCGGCGGCGTGAAGCGTCGTTACCGCGTGATCGACTTCAAGCGCAACAAGGACGGCGTGCCCGCCAAGGTTGCCACGATCGAGTACGATCCGAACCGTTCCGCTCGCATCGCTCTGCTGCACTACGCTGACGGTGAGAAGCGCTACATCCTGGCCCCCAAGGGCCTCGAGGTCGGTCAGACCATCATGTCCGGTTCTGACGCCGACATCAAGCCGGGCAACGCTCTGCCCCTCGCCGACATCCCCGTCGGTACGCTCATCCACGCCGTCGAGTTCCAGCCGGGCAAGGGCGCTGCTATCGCCCGTTCCGCCGGTAACTCCTGCCAGCTGATGGGTAAGGAGGGCAAGTACGCTATCGTCCGTATGCCTTCCTCCGAGATGCGCCGCATCCTCGTTACCTGCCGCGCCACCGTCGGTGAGGTCGGCAACGCCGATCACTCCAACATCGTCATCGGCAAGGCCGGCCGTAAGCGTCACATGAACGTGCGCCCGACCGTCCGTGGTACCGTCATGAACCCTGTCGACCACCCGCACGGCGGTGGCGAGGGCAAGAACCACACCTCTGGTCGTCCCTCCGTTACCCCCTGGGGTAAGCCGACGAAGGGCCTTCGTACGCGCAAGAAGAAGAAGGTCTCGAACCAGCACATCATTCGTCGCCGTAAGAAGTAATTTCGGATACCGAGTTTTAGGAGAAAGCACTTATGAGCAGAAGTCTCAAAAAGGGCCCGTTCGTGGAGACTCGCCTTCTCTCGCGTATCACCGCGATGAACGAGGCTGGCAAGAAGGACGTCGTGAAGACCTGGTCCCGCGCGTCCACCATCTTCCCCGAGATGGTTGGTCACACCATCGCCGTCCACGACGGCCGCAAGCATGTGCCCGTGTATGTTACCGAGTCCATGGTTGGTCACAAGCTCGGCGAGTTCGCGCCGACTCGTACGTTCCGTGGCCACAAGGCCAAATAGGGGGTTAACCGTAAATGGCAACTAAGTCTATTGAAACTGAGGCCACCGAGGTTCGCGCCGTCGCTAAGTACGTGCGTGTTTCCCCCAGCAAGGCCCGCCTGGTGGTCGATCTGATCCGCCGCAAGCCTGTCGCTCAGGCCTTCGACATCCTCCACTTCTGCGACCGCGCCGTCGCCGTGGATGTCGAGAAGGTTCTCCGTTCCGCCGTTGCGAACGCCGAGAACAACAACGGTCTGCGTGCCGACAACCTGGTTGTCGCCGCTGCCTATGTTGACGAGGGTCCGACGCTTAAGCGCATCCGTCCCCGCGCCAAGGGTTCCGCTTCTCGCATTCTGAAGCGTACTTCCCACATCACCGTCGTCGTTGCTCCTCGAAAGGAGGCGTAAAGCTGTATGGGTCAGAAAGTCTACCCCACCGGCTTCCGTCTTGGCATCACCGAGAACTGGCGCTCCCGCTGGTTCGCAGAGAAGGATTACGCTAAGACCCTCGGTAACGATCTCGAGATCCGCAAGTACCTCGAGAAGCGTCTTTCCCGCGCAGCTGTCTCCCGCGTCGAGATCGAGCGCGCTGGCGACAAGGTGAAGGTCATCATCCTCACCGCTCGCCCCGGCGTTGTCATCGGTAAGAAGGGTGCCGAGATCGATACCCTCCGCACCGAGCTCGAGAAGGTCGCTGGCGTCTCCAAGGGCCAGCTCTCCGTCGACGTTGTCGAGATCAAGCGCCCCGAGCTCGACGCCAACCTCGTTGCTCAGTCTATCGCCGAGCAGCTCGAGGGCCGCGTTGCCTTCCGTCGCGCTATGCGCAAGGCTGTCCAGTCCGCCCGCAAGGCCGGCGCTAAGGGCATCCGTATCCAGTGCTCCGGTCGTCTC
The DNA here is from genome assembly GCA_900545905.1 of uncultured Collinsella sp. Taxonomy (GTDB): domain Bacteria; phylum Actinomycetota; class Coriobacteriia; order Coriobacteriales; family Coriobacteriaceae; genus Collinsella. The sequence continues at coordinate 2,920 of URBA01000070.1, read as the reverse complement.
GGCGGTGCCGAGATGGGCCGTCGTGAGTGGTACCGTGAGGGTCGCGTGCCTCTGCACACCCTCCGTGCCAAGATCGACTACGGCACGGCTGTCGCCAGCACCACCATGGGCGCTTGCGGCGTGAAGGTCTGGATCTACCTGGGTGAGAAGCTCCCGGGCCAGCCTGTTCCCAACCCTGCACTCGAGGGCTCTTCCCGTCCTCGTCGTCGTAACTCCGAGAGGAGGGGTCAGTAGTGCTTGCCCCTAAGCGTATTCTTCACCGCAAGGTGCAGCGTGGCTCCATGAAGGGCCAGGCCAAGGGTAATACCGAGCTGCATTTCGGCGAGTTTGGTATCCAGGCTCTCGAGGCCCATTGGATCACCAACCGTCAGATCGAGGCCGCTCGTATTGCCATGACCCGCTACATGAAGCGTGGCGGTCGTGTGTACATCACGATCTTCCCTGATAAGCCCATCACCAAGAAGCCTGCTGAGACTCGCATGGGTTCTGGTAAGGGTAACCCCGAGGAGTGGGTGGCCGTCGTCAAGCCCGGCCGCATCATGTTCGAGGTCAAGGGCGTGCCCGAGGAGGTCGCTCGCGAGGCTCTGCGTCTTGCACAGCACAAGCTTCCCATCAAGACCAAGATTGTTGCTGCTAAGAACGCTGAGCAGCGCATCGAGAAGGAGATGGCTGAGGAGGCCGCTCTCGAGGCCAAGTGGGCTGCTGAGGACGCCGCCGCCGCCAAGGAGGAGAACTAATGAAGCCCGCAGAGATTCGTGAGCTCTCGGACGCTCAGCTCGTTGAGAAGCTGAAGGAAATGCGCGCCGAGCTCTTTAACCTTCGTTTCCAGATGGCCACCAGCCAGCTGGACAACGCCGCTCGCGTCAACACCGTGAAGAAGGACATCGCTCGCGTCCTCACGGAGCAGCGCGCCCGCGAGATCGCAGCGGAGAAGTCCGCTGTCGCCGAGTAGGACCTAAGGAGAGAACATGACTGATTCGCGTAACTCGCGTAAGGTCCGTACGGGTGTCGTTACCTCCGTCTCCGGTGCCAAGACCATTGTCGTCACCATCACCGAGCGCAAGCGTCACCCCAAGTACGGCAAGATGATGACCAGCTCCAAGAAGCTGCACGCTCACGACGAGGAGTGCACGGCTGGCGTGGGCGATACCGTCCGCGTTATGGAGACCCGTCCTATGTCCAAGATGAAGCGTTGGCGCCTCATCGAGGTCGTCGAGCGCGCTAAATAAGCAGTCGCTCTTACGACTTGTACGTTTCCGAAGATGTGCGTATGCCTGGTTTGCATACCACAGGCCGCCTAAAGGCTGCGCACCTCTCTTCGGTTCTTAGTTCGGAGGAACATCTACCATGATTCAGATGCAAACCATGCTGAACGTCGCCGACAACTCCGGCGCTCGCAAGATTCGCTGCATCAAGGTGCTTGGCGGTTCCAAGCGTCGTTATGCAGGCATCGGCGATGTGTTCATCGGTGCTGTCCAGGAGGCTACCCCTGGCGCCAACGTCAAGAAGAAGGACGTTGTCCGTTGCGTCGTCGTTCGCACCGTTAAGGAGATCCGCCGCAAGGATGGCTCCTACATTCGCTTTGATGAGAACGCCTGCGTTGTCATCAACAACGATGGTTCGCCCGTCGGCACCCGTATCTTCGGGCCTGTCGCTCGCGAGCTTCGTGACAAGAAGTACATGAAGATCGTCTCGCTCGCTCCCGAGACCCTGTAGTTAGGGGAGATATATGTATATCAAGAAGGGCGATAAGGTCCAGGTTCTCTCTGGTAAGGATCGCGGCAAGCAGGGCGTTATCCTGCGTGCTCTCCCCGCCGAGAACAAGGTCGTTGTCGAGGGCGTTTCGGTCGTCAAGAAGGCCGTCAAGCCCAACGCTGCCAACCAGCAGGGCGGCATCGTTTCGCAGGAGGCTCCCATCGATGCCTCCAACGTCAATCTCGTCTGCCCCGAGTGCGGTAAGGTTGCCCGCGTCGGTCACGAGAAGGACGGCAAGAACAAGCTGCGCGTCTGCAAGAAGTGCGGCCACGAGTTCTAAGCTGCCCGCAACACCAAGTTGCTAGCAAAGGCCCGGATGCTCCACGGCATCCGGGCCTTTTTCTATCCCCACTCATTGGGGACAGACTTAAATGAGTGGCCGTTGATTGGCAGTCATTGGGGACAGACTTAAATGACTAGTTGATAGGGACGGTCTTTAGATCTGTATATCTGGCCATCTAGGATAGGCTTCAACGAAAGCGGCACCTAGGGACAGTCCTTCGATGTCTGGTGCCCCCAGAGGGGTGAAGTAATACAGCTGGCTCTGTCTTTAGAGCTTTGGTGCTCCGCCCCTATATGTTTCACAAGGATTGTAGCATGCGCATTTACGCGCAGAGTCTTGCGCGATGATGCGCATGGCCGCGCAAATATCTGCTAACTATGGTTAAATAATGACCGACAAGCAAATAAACACGCAAATACGAGCAAATGCGCGCGCATTTGTGCGAATATAGGGCTGTTGGAAATGAAGAACTTCCGATGATTCAGGAGGCACATATGGCAGATTCCAAGCAGGCTCCACTCGACTCCGCGGCAGCCGCAAAGGCAGCGTTCGCTTCGGTCCAGGGCAAGCCGTTCCCTGATGATATCTTTACGGCTCCCGAGCTTCGCTGGGCTGTGATCGGTTGCGGCGTTATCGCCAACCAGATGGCCCAGTCTCTAGCTCTTGCCGGCCGCAAGCTTGCGGGCGTCGCAAACCGTACGCTGTCCAAGGCTCAGGCTTTTGCCGAGCAGTATGGCATCGAGAAGGTCTATGAAACGGTTGAGGACCTCTACGCCGATCCGAACATCGATGCCGTTTATATCACCACGCCGCACAACACGCATATTACCTATCTGCGTGCCGCGCTGGCCGCCGGCAAGCACGTGCTCTGCGAGAAGGCCA
>URBA01000069.1 GCA_900545905.1 uncultured Collinsella sp. | reverse complement strand
GCAATACGGCAAAAAATGCCGATAGACATCGCCGCCACCGATCACCCAGGCAACGAGCTCATCGGCAACCGCAGCGAGCGCTTCGTCAACGCTATGCACCACGTCGACGCCCTCGCGGGTAAAGCCCATATCGCGCGTAAGCACGATATTGCGGCGGTTCTTGAGCGGACGCCCGCCGGGAAAACTCAGCAGCGTCTTGCGACCCATAATGACCGGACACCCCTTGGTGCATGCCACAAAATGGCGCATATCGGCGCGATTGGACACGACCATGTCGCCCTCGCACCCAATGCCCCAGTCATCGCACACGGCGACAATGGCAGAAAGCTTACACGTCATGATCGCCACCTACACCGCAATGGGAATGTTCTTGACCTGCGGGCCGTGCTCGTAGCCCTCAACGATCAGATCATCGGTCGTAAACGCGTAGAAATCGTGCACGTCGGGGTTCAATGAAACCTTAGGCGCCGCAAACTGCGGACGCTCAATAAGCTCGCGGACGATATCGACATGACGGTCGTAAATGTGAGCATCGGCGATCACATGCAGCAGCTCGCCGGGAATCATATCGACCGACTGCGCAACCATCATGAGCAGAATGGCGTACTGGCACACATTCCAGTTGTTTGCGGCCAAAATGTCCTGGCTACGCTGGTTGAGAATCATGTTGAGCGTTGGTTTGTCGTCCTGCGGACGCTGCGTCACGTTGTACGTCACGCTGTACGCGCACGGATACAGGTGCATCTCGGACAAGTCGCTGAACACATAGGTGTTCGTCATAATGCGACGGCTATACGGCGTGCGCTTGAGGTCGTACAGCACGCGGTCCATCTGGTCAAAGTCGCCCTCGGCATAATGGCTCTTCTGGCCAATCTGATACCCGTAGGCCTTGCCGATGGAGCCGGTCTCGTCGGCCCACTCATCCCAAATATGGCTGTTGAGGTCATGCACGTTATTGGACTTCTTTTGATAGATCCACAGAATCTCGTCCATGGCAGACTTAAGCGCCGTACGACGCAGGGTGAGCGCGGGGAACTCCTCGCGCAGATCATAGCGCGCCGTGACACCAAAGTTTTTAATGGTATAGGCAGGGGTGCCGTCCTCCCACACCGGACGGACCTTTTGGCCCTCGGTGGTGGTGCCATGGTCCAAGATATCGCGGCACATGGTTACAAACTGCTGATCAGCTTTGCTCATTGACCCTCCTGTCAGTCGCCTACAAGCGAGATTCATTGTAGCTCAGGCGCACGCGGCCCCACAGCCCAAACATAAGCCCTCATTTTCTGACATATGCCAGAAATTCCTTGCGCAAATCCACACGTTCGCTATTCTATTATTGACATATGTCAGATTTGGAGAGTGTATGGCAGGAAGACGCGAAAAATTGCGCCGCGTCGGGATCATCCCCGAATATCGCGGTTTTACCCCCGATGGCCTGGCGAGCGGCGATGCCATCGACATGACGGTCGACGAGCTCGAGGTCCTACGCCTATGTGACCTGGAAGGACTCAATCAGGAGGAAGTCGCCCAGCACATGGGCATTGCCCGCGCCACGGTGGCGGCAATCTGCAGCCGCGCGCATCGCAAGGTGGCAAACGCGTTGGTCAATGGACGGGCGATTGTCATCGAGGGCGGCAATATCGCATACTCCCCCATCACCACGACAACGGCCGCATGGCCAGCAAAGGAGGTCGGCACCATGAGGGTGGCAACGACGTACGACAACGGCAACATCTTTATGCACTTTGGCCGCAGCGAGCAGTTCAAGATCTACGACATCCAGGATGGCAAGGTGCTCAACGAGCAGGTCGTAGGCACCGGTGGCACCGGCCACGGCGCCTTGGCGGGCCTGCTTGCCAACGGTGGCGTTGACACGCTCATTTGCGGCGGTATCGGCGGCGGCGCTATCAACGCGCTTGCCCAAGCCGGCATCACGGTCTATGCGGGCGCCCAGGGCAGCTGCGATGCCTGCGTCGAGGCCCTCATTGCCGGCACGCTCGCACAGAACGACGAGGCCACCTGCGACTGCCATGGCCATGACCACGAGCACGCCCATGAGCACGGCGAATCCTGTGGTTGCCACGGCCATCACGAGCACGAGGGCCACGAGGGCTGCGGCTGCCACTAACGGCAAGCATCTCAACGTCAACACGCTTCCGCGCGTGCGACAACCTGCGAACGAACGGCGAAGGCCGCCTGGAATACGATCCAGGCGGCCTTCGCCATACACGACTCAACCAGTCGTTATTTCTTATTGCGCATCTGCGCTTCCATCTGGCGCAGCAGGTCCATATCGGACTTGGGGCCGCCCGTTCCCAGGCCGCCCATGCCGCCCAGACCCATAGCGTCCAGGCCGGGAATATTGGGCATGCGCATCTTCTTGCCCTTCTTACCCTTTTTGCCCTTCTTGCCGCCGGCCTGTGCCTGATTGGCCATCGTGCGCATACGGCCCATCATCTTGTTCATCTCGCCCCACTGCTTCATAAGGCTATTGACCTCGGTGGGAGTCACGCCGGCGCCCTTGGCAATGCGGGCACGGCGCTGGCCGTTAATGATGGAAGGACGCAGACGCTCCTCCTTGGTCATCGACATGATGATGGCCTCGTTCTTGTCGAAGATGCCCTCGTCCAGGTTGCCGCCCATCTGGTTGAGCGCACGCTGGCCGCCGGGGAGCATGCCCAGGATGCCCTTCATGCCGCCCATCTTCTTGACGGCCTTCATCTGGTCGAGCATGTCATTCATGGTGAAGCCCTCGCGCAGCATGCGCTCGGCGGCCTCGAGCTGCTCGGCATCGGCGGCCTCCTGGGCCTTCTCGATAATTCCGACAACGTCGCCCATACCCAGAATGCGCTTGGCCATACGATCGGGGTAGAACGGCTCAAGCGAATCGGGTTTCTCGCCCATGCTCACGAACTTGATGGGCTTGCCGGTCACCTGGCGCACGGAAAGCGCGCCGCCGCCACGAGCGTCGCCATCGAGCTTGGAGATGATCACGCCGTCAAAGTCGGTGCGCTCGGCGAAGGTCGAGACGACGTTGACGATATCCTGGCCGGTCATGGCATCGACGACCATCAGCACCTGATCGGGCTTGACAGCCTTCTTGATATCCACGGCCTCCTGCATCATCTGCTCGTCGATCTGCAGACGACCGGCGGTATCGACGATGACCACATCGCGCAGGTGGTCGACGGCCTCCTGGATGGCACCCTTGGCAATGTCGACCGGGTGCGCGCCGTCACCGCGGAAGACTGGCACGCCGATCTCGCCACCGAGCGTGGCCAGCTGGTCGGCAGCGGCGGGACGGTAGACGTCGCACGCGGCGAGCAGCGGCGAGCGTCCCTGCTTCTTGAGCAGGTAGGCCAGCTTTACCGCCGCCGTGGTCTTACCGGAGCCCTGCAGGCCCACGAGCATGATGACATTGGGAATACGGTTGCTAAAGACGAGCTTGCTCTCGGTGGAGCCGAGCATCTCGGTAAGCTCGTCGAGCACGATCTTGACGACGTTTTGCGCCGGAGAGAGCGACTCCATGACCTCTGCGGTCATGCAGCGCTCCTTGGTCTTGGCGACGAACTCCTTGACGACCTTAAAGTTAACGTCGGCCTCGAGCAGCGCCATGCGGATGTCGCGCATGGCCGAAGTAATATCGGCCTCGGTCAGCTTGCCCTTGCCGCGCAGGCGGTCAAATGTGTCGTTGAGGCGATCGCTCAGGGAATCAAACACTAGTCACTCCTTAATTGGACTCGCCCACCAGGGCGCGGCAGAAATCTTTGGCATTGAACTCCTGCAGGTCATCGACCTGCTCGCCCACGCCGATGCGCAGGATCGGGAGCTTGAGCTTCTCGGCCACGGCCATGGCGATGCCGCCCTTAGCCGTGCCGTCGAGCTTAGTCATGATAATACCGTCCAGGCCCAGCGCCTCGTTAAACTCGAGCGCCTGGTTCAGACCGTTTTGGCCCGTCGCGGCGTCGATCACAAGCACGACCGAAACCGGCATGGGACCGGCGGCCATATTGGCGGCGCGCTTACGGGTCACATTGACCACCTTGGCAAGCTCGCGCATGAGCTCAGGGCTCGTGTGTAGACGGCCGGCGGTATCGATAAGCACCAGGTCGCTGCCGCGCTTGTCGGCCTCGTCGAGCACGTCGTAGCAAACACTTGCCGGGTCGGAGCCGCGGTCGCGCTTGATGACGGGGACGCCAGCGCGCTGGCCCCACACATCAAGCTGCTCGATGGCGGCGGCGCGGAAGGTGTCGGCCGAACCGATCACCACGTTCTTGCCGCGGGCAGCCATGGCGCTCGCGATCTTACCGACCGTCGTGGTCTTGCCGGCACCGTTAATGCCCACAAACAGCACGCAGCTCGGCGTATCGGAGAACGGATCTCGCTCGATGGGCACAAAGTGCTGCTCAAGCTGCTCGGCCAGGGCGCGGCGAAGCTGCGGAGCGGTCTTGAGGTTCTTCTTGGCCGCGGCATCGCGCAGGTCATCGGAGACCTTGATAGCGACCTCGGCGCCCATGTCACCCATTACGAGGGTGTCCTCCAGGTCCTCCCAAAAATCCTCGTCGACCTCGCCGCCAAAGTAAAAGACCTCGTTGAGGGCCTCGCGACTGCGCTCAAGTCCGCGCGAGAGAGCATCGAAGAATCCCATTATGCATTCACGACCTTTCCGGTTTCGCGATCGAGTTTTTGCGAGACGACGCGACTGACGCCGTCGGCTTGCATCGAGACGCCATAGAGGACGTCAGCGTCCTCCATAGTACGGCGCTGATGCGAAATGACCAAGAGCTGCGTATCGGAACGCAACACATCGAGCGCGCCGATGAGCTTGGACAGGTTGGCGTCATCGAGTGCCGCCTCGACCTCGTCCAGCACATAGAACGGCACCGTGTGCGTGCGGTACACGGCAAAGAGCAGGGCGAGCGCCGTCAGGCTCTTCTCGCCGCCCGACATGAGCATCATCTTGGTGATGCGCTTGCCGCGCGGCTGCGCCACGACCTCGATACCCGTCTCGGCAGGATGCTCGGGATCGGTCATCTCCAGATGAGCCTGACCGCCCGGGAAGAGCATAGCGAAGATCTCGCGGAAGTTCGCGTCGACCTTCTCAAACGTCACCAGGAAGGCCTTCCGCATCTTGCGATCAATGGCCACCGTGATCTTGGTGAGCGCCTTGCGCGCGCTCTCCAGATCGGCCAGCTGTTCCTCGATGTAGTCGGCGCGGCGCTTGAGCTGCTCGTACTCCTCCATGGCAACTTGGTTAACGGGACCAAGGTTGTTGATCTGGCGCACAAGCTGGTTGAGTTCGCGCTCGGCGGCATCGCGGTCCGTGGGCACCGGAAGCATGAGCGCTTCCTCGAGCACCGTCGTGCCATCGGCGGTAATGGCCTTGATGGCAGCCTCGACCTGCACCTCGAGCTTGCCACGCGCGACCTTGAACTCGTTTTGCGCGGCGGAGGCGGTATCGACTCGCTCCTTAGCGCGGGCAACCTCTGCCTTGGCATCCTCGATGGTCTTCTTGAGCGAAGCGGAGTCCGCCTCCTCCAGAGAGGCCTGGTCACGCAGGCGCGCTGCCCAATCCGACGCGCGTTCCAGCAGGGCAGAATAGCGTTCGTGCATGGGGTCGACGCGCAGGCGCAGCAGCTCGAGCGAGCGCGAAGCCTGGCGTGTTCCGCGGATACGACGGTCGATGCCCTCAAGACGATGCTCAAGGTCGGGCACGCGGCCCTTCAGCGAACGCAGGCGCTCGCTCGTCTGGGCCAGGCGCACCTTGGCATCGGCGAGCTTACCGGCGGCCTCGGAATCGTCACGGCGAACGCGATCGAGCTCATCGTTGGCCTCGGCAATCTGGAGACCCAGGTCGCTTGCCTGTGCACGCGCCTCGTCACGCGAACGGGTGAGCTCGTCAACGCGCGGGCGCGCGGCACGAACGGCCTCGGCAGCCTGCTCGCGGCGCTTGGAGATGCGCACGCGCTCGACCTCGGCATTGTTGGCGCTTTGCTCCAAGCGGCCGATCTCGGAGAGCAGCGAGCGGCGCTCGCCCTCAAGACGGGCGATCTCACCGGCGGCATCGCCCTCGGCGGCACGGGCCTCCTCGACGGCAACGTTGGCCTCGACGACTTGGTCCGAAGCATGCTCAAAGATGGCAGCCAGATCGGGTTCCAGGCCCTCGAGCTCACGGATGCGGCGCTTGCGCTCCAAGGCACCCAAAGCCTCGCCGGCATCAAGCCCCACGCGCACCAGGCCGCCGCAGGCGACGCGGGCGCCATCGGGGGTCACGTAAGTCACGCCTTCAACGACCGGCGCCGACAGCGCGGCAGCAAGATCGTCAACGACGTAATAGCCGCCGAGCAGCGCCTCGACGACGGGACCGTAGCCTGCGCGCACGGACAGACGATCAACCAGACGGGTACCGGAGGCGCCCTCAGCGGCGGTAGAGCCGCTCACGCCGCGCGCCACCAGCAGTGCCTCGCCCGAGGCCTTCTTTTGGTCCAGAGCCGCACGACCGGCACGCTCAAGCGTGGACGTATCGTCGAACAGCAGCGCATCGATATCGCCGGCGAGCAATTGCTCAACCAAGCCCTCAAGCTCGCGCGGGGCCTCGAGCACGTCGCCCAGACGACCCGAGACATCATCGCCCAGCGCACCCACCAGACGGCTCACCAGCGGCGAGCTGTCAGCCATGCGGGCATCGAGTTTCTTTTGGCTGGCAAGCTCCGAGCGCACCTCGGATAACTTGTTGCGCGCCTCACTCTCGCGGGCACGCAGGTCCTTCAGGGCCGCGCGTGCCGCCTCGGCGGCCTCACGCGCATCGACCTGAGCCTGGCGCGCTTCCTCAAGAGCGCCCTCAAGCTCCTCTGCGCGGTCGCGACGGCTCTCTAGCGAGGCCGTGACCTCCTCGAGCTGCTCGTCAATCTGCTCCAGGCGCGAGGCATACATGTTGTCCTCGACCTCGGCATTGCTCAGCGAGTCCTTCACCTTGGCGAGCTCGAGCGCGGCGTTATCGGCCACGCGCTGAACATCGCGCTGTTCACGCGTAAGCTGCGAAATCTGATTGTCGAGCGCCACGCGCCGCTCGTGGAGCTCTGCGGCGGCAGGACCAGCGGCGTCAACGTCCTCCTGGGCCTGCATGTGCGCGCCGGTCACTTCCTCAAGCTGCGCACGCGCGTCCTCGAGCTCCTCGACCACGCGACGTCGCTGATGCTCGGAGCTCGAAATCTGCCCGCGCATGTCGGACAGGCGCGACACCATGTTGTGGCCCTTTTCCTCGAGCAGGCGCATGTCGGAGTTAATGCGGCCGACCACATCTTGCATATGGCGGCGCTGCTCGCCCAGGTCGCCCACAAACAGGCCCTTTTCCTCGAGCATGACCTGGAGCTTCTCGAGCTCGCGCTCCTTTTCGCCCCTGTCTCTTATACACATCTGACGCTGCCGACGAAGCTAGAAGTGTAGA
>URBA01000068.1 GCA_900545905.1 uncultured Collinsella sp. | reverse complement strand
GGCTCCACGACAGCGCAAAATCAGGAAGCATCAAAGCCGCTCCGCACCGCGCGCGGCGCTATCTAGGAGCCGTATCGGGCGGCAGCAAACGTCAGGACATGCTCTATGTACTGCCGGCGGTCTCTGTTTCCTTCCAAAAGCAGTCTGCAAACGCTGCCATTACCAGCAGAAACAATACTTATCAGTTTGCCGGGACAACATTCGATGTTTTTGAGAGCGCCAGCGACGCACGTGTTGGCACCATCCAGATGGACAGCAACGGTCGGGCGCAAGCAACACTTCTGCCCAACACAGCATACTACCTAGTTGAAACGAAGGCGCCGGCCGGCTATGTCCCCCGCCACGATCGCATCGCCTTTACCACGGGGAATGACGGTGGACAGGTCGCCATTGATGAACAGCCCGGCACCATCAACCTGCGTATCGTAAAACTCGATGCCGCGACGAATGCCGGCCCCCAGGCGGGATCTTCACTCGCAGGAGCAGAGTTCACGTGTGTGTCGCAATCAACCCCTGGATGGTCGCAAATTCTCACGACTGACGAAAGCGGTCGGGCCACCCTCGCCGATGTCCCCTTAGGAACCTTTACCATCTACGAATCAAAAGCCCCCGAGGGCTACCTGCCATCCAACGACAGCTGGACCTATACCGTTGGAGCCGACCAGCTCGGCGATTCAGGCGTGGTCGAGATCGAATCCCGCATTTCTGATATCCCCATTGCGTTTAACCTTGAGATTTCCAAATTCAAGGATTACGGCAATAGCGACCAATCCGGCCTGGAGCAGCCGGCGGGTGGTGTTGTCTTTGAGGTTGTCAGCAACAGCTCTCAGCAGGTTGTTGGCACACTGACCACAAACATCTATGGCTTTGCCTCCACCAAAGACCAGCCCGAAGCATGGTTCGGCACAGGCAAGCGACCCGCCGGTGTCCACGGAGCCGTCCCATACGACCGTGCCGGCTACACGATTCGCGAGGTTCCGGAAACCGTCCCCGAGGGTTTTAAACGTGCAGGGGAATGGACCGTCGGGGCCAATCAGATTTCCGACGGCGCCGAGCTTCAATATATCGTGGACAACCACGCTCTGTCGACGCATCTCCAGATTGTAAAACGCGATGCCCAAACAGGCGCTTCTGTTCCCCTAGCCGGATTCTCCTTCCAACTCCTCGACAGCAATCACGAACCTGTCTCACAAACTTGCTGGTATCCAGCACATAACGTAATGGACACCTTTACGACTGACGCGACCGGCACCGTCACACTGCCCGAATCGCTCATGCCGGGCACCTATTATGTACGCGAAACCTCGGCCAAAGAGCCCTATCTTGTCGGCGAAGAAATCGAGGTAAACATACCCGCCGACATGAACCTAGCGCCCGTTGCAATCGCCTCGTATTATGACCACGCCGCGACCGGAAATATCAGGATCGTTAAAACCGATGCCGTAGACGGCAGCAGCCTCGCGGGCGCCATCTTTGAGATCCGTGCCTCGGGTGATATCGTGCGCCCCGACGGTAGCATTGCCGCGCTCGACGGTGAGACCGTCGCGACCGTCACGACGGATGAAACTGGAGAAGCACGCGCGGACAACCTCCCACTGGGATCTGGCACCGCACGCTACGAGGTTGTCGAGACTCAAGCGCCGGCAGGCTTATTGCTCGATCAGACAACCCATATTGTCGACCTTACTTATGCCGACCAGAAAACACCCGTTGTAGAAGCACGGCTTAACGTATCCGACGATTACACCAAGGTTGATATCTCCAAGGTCGATGCAAGCGGTGAGCAGGAAGTGGAAGGCGCACGGCTCACCTTATATGGTCCCGATAAAACCGAAATAGACTCCTGGACCTCATCCGACAAGCCACACCGCGTCGAACATCTTGCACCCGGCACCTACTCGTTGCGCGAAATGATGTCTCCGCGGACCTATGACCTTGCCGAGGAGATAACGTTTGAAATAAAGGATACGGGAGAAGTCCAATCCGTCGCGATGAAGGATGCGCCCATCGAGATCAAGGGGCAGGTCGACAAGCGTCAGGAACTTGTCCAACCTATCGAAAAGGGCCTGTTGGCTAACGGCGATGGTAAAAACCGTGCCGCGATGCAAACCAATACGGATGGGCTTTTCTCCTATACCATCGACGCTCGAAACGATTCAACTACCTGGGTTGATGAGTTCACAATTACCGATGATCTTGAGTGCGCCGAGGACGATACGGCGAGATTCGTCTCAATCGAAACCCCCGTCGCCATCGGCGACCTCAATGGTCTGTGCAACGTGTGGTATCGCACGACGCCGTTGGACTCGACAGACGTCGATGAGCCGGCAAACGCGACACTTGACGATGGGCACGAAAATCCTTGGCTTGAGTCCGACGAAGTAAGGGAAAGTCTGGGTGAGGATTGCCGCCTCGTCGATTACGACGGCTGGCACCTCTGGAAGGCGGATGTCTCGACCACGGAATCCACCACACTCGAGGCGAAAGAACTCGACCTTGCGTCCAATACCGTCGTAACGGGCATTCGCATTGAATACGGTGCGGTAGCCGCCGACTTTACGACTCGAAGCGATGCGGATTCTTGGACCCGCGATGATCTCAAGGATGAGCACGACGACCTTGACGATGCCAAAGCAATCCTTGGCACAGACGCTCGGGGCGCAGTCGTACACATGCAGGCAACGTCGGCTTATACGCCCCAAACCGCACTCACCAACAGCGCACGCGTCGATCTTTGCCGCAACGGTGGCGGCGATAAACTTGAGTCGCATGACGAGGACAGCGTCATTCAACGCTGTACCCTACCGCAGGACCTACCGGCAACAGGATCAGTTCCCATCGCCGCTTGCATCACCGCGCTCCTGACCTCGGGTGCCGCAGCCCTATGGTTCGCTCGCCTTAGGTCGATCCCAAAGAAGCGCTAGCGCGATGAAAAAGCGGGCGAGCCAGGGGACTGGCTCGCCCGCTTTCAATCATGTAAATCGCCGTATCTACTCTGCAGACGAAGATCCACCATCAACGATTGCCTGCTCGGACTCAGGAATCCCATCGGCACCCGCACTCTGTTCTTGCTCCACCTCTTCGCTGATTGCGGAGGCGGGGGTCGAGCCCTTCGCACCCACGATGTAGGCAGCCCCAAATCCTAACGCAATGGCAATCAAGGTCAAAATCACGTAGACAGGCCAATGGCGCTTAATATACGAAAACACGTTGACTCCTTAGAGCTCCGTCTACGAACGGCGGATAACCTCGGTCACGACCTCGGATACCGTGGCAATGTTCGTCGGGTTGACATTGTGAGGCAGGTCGTCCTCAGTACGAGCGCAAGCCAGACGCGTGCCGTCCACGCCGGCGATGGTGAGGGCTCGGCGGCTCGCCTCGAGCGCGGCATAGGCATCGGTCTTGGCATAGGGCATCTCGAGCGCGCCACAATCGACATGGAACGACTTGCACACCTTGCTGACCAGGTTCATGATGCGGCGATCGCCCTTGAGCAGCTGCTGTTCGCCCTCAACCGTCACCACCGAAAGCCTACCGGCGCCGACGGATTCAAGATTGATGAAGAAGACGCCGCGGAGCTTATCGCGATGCGAAGCCAAGAAGGCCTTCATACCGGCGCCATCACAATCCGAGGCGCCCGTTGCCACAAACCAGATATCGTGACCGAGCAGCTCATCATCGCCCATAGAGGCGACAGCCGAGAGCATATCTTCGGAAGAAGCGCCGTCGGAAGACGTAGCGCCGCCCTTCCAGCCATCGTTATCGTCCTCGAAATTATCCCACGAACCGATGCCGCGACCGGACTTCTTGGCGTCGTAATCGTCTTCGACGCCCAGCCAATCACTCATGCTGTCCTGTTCGTTTTTCTTTTTACGACCGAACAGGCCGCCCAGGCCGCGCTTGCGAGGCTTGGGTGCCGCCGGGGCGGGAGCCGAAATGGTCTCGATCGGCTGAGCGCCCGACGCAACGGGCCTGGGAGGCGCAACGGGTGCCGATGTTGGTTCGGGACCCTGAGCGGTAGCAAAGGGGTCGTTGACCTGTGCGGAGGGGTCGGGAAGGTCGAACAGCGACGTGCGAGACGCAACGTTTGCCTGCTTCATAGACGGCAGCGACGGATCGGGGACCGAAGCCAGCGGAGACGAGGAAGGTGCAGGCGACGGTGCCGACGCCGGATCGGGAACATTCATCTGCGGACGCGGCGATGCCTGGGAGGAAATCTGGGCCATAAGGGAATCGACCGTTTCGTCCTGGGTGGGAGCAACATCGGCAACCGTGGCACCGGAACCACTCGGGGTCGGCATGGTGAAAATCTGCGTGGAGTAAGGCCTCGACTCATCTGTCTCGGGAGCCTCGGAAACCGCAGGCACTTCCCCCTGCTCGACCTTGGTCGAATCATCTTGCTCGGCTGCCGCGTATTGCTCTTCGTCAGGGTTGGCCTCGACGGCCTCGATCTCGGCGGCATCTTGGACTTCGGCAGCATCAATAGCCTCGTCATCGTCTGCCGCGTCGCCCTGCTCATCGGAAACAGGAAGGGGCTCGGCAATCGCGGTGCCTTGCTTTTCAAACGTTATCGTGGAATCGAACTGCGCGGCATCAAACGACATGGTGCTATCGACGTGCTGCTGGGCCTCGAAAGACGTTGTAGCTTCGGCGGCGTCGACGGGCACGGACTGCATAGCCTCGTTCTGCTCGAACTCTTGCGCCGCGAGCTCACGTGCCGCCTCGGCTGCCTGCTGCTGAGCGATAGCCTCCTGCTCGGCAGCCTCGCGTGCGGCAGCGCGCTTCTCCTCGAAATCGTCGACAAATTTCTTGCCCTTTGCAAGCGCACCCTTAAAGAAGTTGGAAGCGCTGGCGCCAATAGAAGAGAACGCGGATGCAATATCGGCATGGGGCGTTGCCGCGGGAATCTCGGCCGAGAAATCAGTATCGCTCTCGTAAGACACGCGCCTCGGCTGTTCAACGTAATCGTCGTCAGACTCGTCCGCAACGTCTTGCGCCGGCGCGGCGGGAGCCAAAATGTCCAGTCCTGCCGCGGGATCGATCGCGGACACCGCCTCGGGCTCGGCAACGGCAGCGGTAACCGCGGCAGACTCATCATCCACGGTGACAACGGGCGCAGGCTCGGGCTCAAACGTCGGCTCCTCGCCCTCCTCGTAATCGAGCGTGCAGGACTCGGGAAGCATTCCGAGCGCACGGATGGCATCCGAACCAAAGCGGATGTTGCCGGCGGCATTGCGATAGAGCTTGGGCTCGGGCTCGGCCGCGACAGGTTCCTCCGCCGGCTCGGCAGTGGGAACCTCGTCATTGAACTCTTCGGCCTGGACAGCCTGATTCTGATCCTCGGGCACGATGGCGCCAATCAGCGTCTCGTCGGCAGACGCACCCTCAGAGCCCTCGATCTGCTCGTCGAAAGCCTCATCCTGTTCGGGCTCGGCCTGAGCGCCGGGAGCAATCGGCTGACCGAACTCGTCCTCGGCGTAGGTAGGCTCTTCATACTCGATGGTGTTACCGTAGTCGTTTTGCTGCTGGGCCGCGGCATACTCCGCCGCCGCGCGCGCCATTTCCTCGGCACGACGCTTCTGCTCCCCAAAATAGGTGTCGAACGGAACATCGTCGGGAAACTCGTTTTCGCCCTGGAAGGGAGCAACGTTGTCCATAACGCCGAGCATAGCGGCGACAGAAGACTTGTTGCACACCGCGCCGGACGTATAGGGAAGAATGTGGCGGTTAGAGATGATGTTTGCCGCGTTGGCGAGCGCAACGAGGGAAGCGAGGATCGCGACAATCCACAGCAGAACCTTGAGCGCGCCGGGGAGCGGCAGGATACGCAAGATGGCAACGGCAGCAGGGGCAACCGTGGCAACGGGCAATAGCTTGGCGATGAGCGCACGATACGAAGCATAGGGCTCGCGGGCGAGCAGCTCAGCACGGGGAGAGTCGTAGTGTGCGACAACGACCACCGGGCGGTTGCGCGGAGACGCGAGCGGGCCCGAGGCCTTGTGGTAGGCGATGACATTTTGGCTCACGCCCGTCTTGCCCAGACGCGAAACCACGGGGTGGCCCGTGCGCTCGAGCACGTAAAGAACGGCGCCGACAATAGCCAGCAAGGTGCCGACCAAGCCGATACCGCCGCCGATGCCCATCAGCAGGGCACCGGCAAACGCAAGAATACCGGTAACGGCAAATGCCAACCTACTGGGCGCCGGGGCATTGAACTCCTGAACCTCGGGATCAAAGCCGTGGTTGCGGAAGATCTGAGCGATATCCTCGGCCGCCAAGCGCTCTTCTTCGCTGCATGCCGGCGTAATGCCGGTGTTCTGCAGCAGGTGGTTAATATAGTTCTGGGTGTTCGCCATGTGCGCTCCACATCCATAATCCGACAAATAGGCCCAATGCATGCACATTAGAACCGTATATAGTCGAAAGTATACCCCGAGCGAGCGCAAACGACCGAATTCGGGCCATCTTAACGCCCCGAGCGGACAAGGATATAGCCTAATCTCCATATCGGACTAAAATCATGGCAGCAAACCACCTTCTCATGCGAGGACTCTATGACGGCAAGCGACACGACCGCGACAATTAAAAAGGGGAATTCGGAGCCCAGTTTCGATAAAACGGCTCAGCGCATCCTCAATCTTTTCTTTGTGCTCAACAGCTCCCCCGAACCGCTGACGACCGAGCAAATCGTCTTGGATTCTGACCTGGGATATGGCTCGGGCAATATCGACTCGGATAAGCGCAAGTTTCGACGCGATCGTGACAAACTGCTCGAACGCGGCATCTTAATCAAGGAGGTTCGCCCCGCCGGCGCGCAGGAGACCGAGGAAAGCTCGTGGACAATCGACCGCGAGCACACGTTTGCGGCAGGCGGCCTCATCACCGCAGACGACGCCGATATCCTGCTCAACGCCATCGACCAGACGCTAGCGGCCGGCTCATCCACCTTCTCCGCGCCGCTTGCCGATATTCGCTCCAAGATTGCCTATCTCACCGGTGGGACGACGGTGGACGAAACACCGATTCGCCGCTCTCCCACCGTCGATGCGGTATGGAGCGCCTTTGCCGAGCGATGCGCGCTGCGATTTTTATATCAGAACGGACGCGGCGAGCAGAAAGAACGTACCGTCTGCGTCTACGGCATGTTCGAGCGCGAGGGCGTGGCGTACTTCTGCGGCCTCGACAATGTCACCGACGACATCAGGACATTCCGCTGCGACCGTATCGTTCGCGCTTGGCGTCCTTCGAAGGCCTACGCCATCCCTGCAGACTTCAATCTCAACGACTATCTGTTCTTTGAATTCGATTTTGCCGACCGACCGCCCGTTGCAGCCACGTTCTCGTTCGCCCCTCAGACGCAGATCGATATGATCAACGGCCTCACGCGCGGGCGAGGTGAGCTCGCACATACCGATGCGGGATGGACCTGGACCGTTGACGTGCGCGATCTTGAAGCCGCCGCCTCATTTTGCATGGCCCACGCCATGGACGGCATGAGGCCCATGGCCCCCAAATCGCTCAAGCAGGCGTGGAACCACCTCATCGAAAGGACGGTGCACGAGCATGCCCGTGCGTAAACTCACCAGCGAG
>URBA01000067.1 GCA_900545905.1 uncultured Collinsella sp. | reverse complement strand
GCCTACGGCTTTATCACCCAGACGCTCGTGCAGCCCCACGTGCCAGCCGAGACCACCGGCTTCGCCTTCTCGCTCGAGCCGGTCTGCTCCGCCGTCTTCTCGTTCTTCCTGGTCGGCGAGGTCCTGAGCCCCATCGCATTCTTTGGCGCCGCCCTCATCCTCACCGGCGTCATGGTTGCAACCGTCGAGCTTCCGCGCCTTCGCGCACATGGACAGGCTCGTATGGCAGGAGCGCCCGAACGCACCTCGTAGACCCCGCTCTTCATGCAGCCGCGGCATAAAGGCAACCGGTGCGCCTTTACAATAGATGCCAACAGAGCATCTGCCATAAAGGAGCCCCATGGACACCGCAACGCGCGACCGCAACATAGCAACTTGGTTGGGCGATGCGCCGCAGCCGGTACGTGACACTACGAACCAGCTGCTCGAGCGCATCGTCCTTTTGCGTGCCGAGCAAACCATCTACCCGGCACAAGACGACATCCTCAATGCCCTCGCCTATACACCGACCGACCAGGTCAAGGTTGTCATCTTGGGTCAAGACCCCTATCACGGACCCAACCAGGCAATGGGACTGTCGTTCTCGGTCCCCGCGACGCAAACCAAGTTGCCGCCGAGCCTGCGCAACATCTATAAGGAGCTCAAAGCCGATCTAGGCTGCCCCATTCCCGCCACGGGAGACCTAACCCCATGGGCGCAACAGGGCATCCTGCTCCTCAACACTACGCTCACCGTGCGCGAGCATGCCGCGAACTCGCACGCCAAACTGGGCTGGAGCACCCTGACCGACTACGTTATCGAACGCTGCTGCCAGCTGCCCCAACCGGTAGTCTTTTTGGCATGGGGCCGCTTTGCCCAGCAGATGGTCGAAGGCAAGCTCGCCGCTACCGGCGCGGGCAAGGCAACCGGCAAGTTCTGCCTGGCCTCTACGCACCCCTCGCCGCTTTCGGCCAACCGTGCCACGGCAGAACTCCCCGCTTTTATGGGGTCGTGCCCCTTCTCGGCAGCCAATCGGCTACTCGAACAGCACGGCTCGACCCCCGTCAACTGGACTTGCCTCGGCTAAAAATCGATACATCAAAAACGCGCCCGACGGCTTCCCATCGGGCGCGTTTCCTATTCAGGCCAAATAAATTGTGTGCGGCCGGCCTCGCCGCCATCGATCAGCAGGCTCTGCCCGGTCATAAACCGGTTGGTCACGCCCACAAAGTAGATCCACTCGGCGATCTCTTGGGCGGTGGCCCAGCGCTTAAGCGGCGTGAGCTCCATAATCTGGTTCCACAGGCGCTCGTCTTCCATCACGCAACGGTTGAGCGGCGTGATAACGCCGCCCGGGTCCACACTGTTGGCGATGGCCTGCGGTGCCAGGCGGTTTGCAAGGTTCTTGGTGTAGGCGATAACGCCGCCCTTGCTAGCGGCATAGGCGGGAAACTCCGATCCCGTATGCCCGCTCGCCGACCCCACATTGACCACGGATTTGATAGCCGGCGCCGGCTTGGCGGCAAGCCCCTCTTCCACAAAGGCGTAGCGCTCGGTCACGTTAATGGTGCCACGCAGGTTGGCGGCGATGTCGTCGGCCGAATCCTGCGTGCCGGCAACGTTCACGATCACCTGGGGCTCAAGGTCGCTTGGAAACGAGTCCGGCTCGCGGACATCAACAATCAGATGGCGGTAGCGCTCGTGTTCGATCGCCGCCGGCAGCAGATCAAAGCCCACGACCTCGTGGCCCTCATCCAAAAAGCGCTGCACGCACGCGGCTCCGATACCGCCCGAAGCGCCCGTGATCAAAACCCGCATACTTGCTCCTTAGGCGGTTGCGTGGCGCTCGAGGTACTCGGCGCCCACATTCTCACGCTCCCAGCCACGCACGACCTTGTAGCCCACGGGGCTCAGGAAGACCTCGCACAGCAGCTCGGCAACAGCGCCGGTCAGCGAGCACATAAGGACCTGCACCCAGGTCCAACCAAAGAACGTATGGCTCACCACAATGGCAAAGACCAGGTTGTCGATAAACTGGCCAACACCCGTGGACACATAGGAGCGGAAAGCAAAGCTCGCAAAATTATTCTTTTTGAGCATACGGCCGAGCGACTGGTTGAGCGTGGAGTTAACCACAGCAGAAACGAGCATCGCCAGCGAAGAGCCCAGCACCACATACCAGGTGCCGCCGATGGTGGCGTTAAGGGCGGTGTTGACCTCGATCATGCCCGTGTCGTAGTAGGCGCCCCACATGCCGGGCGTGAGCGAGCATGCCCAAAAGCACAGGCTCACGGCCAGGTTGACCAGCAGCGCGAGGATAGAGATTTTGATGGATGCCTTGGCGCCAAAGCGCTTGCAGATCATGTCCTGGCACAAAAACGAAACCCAGCTCACCACAAAGCCGCAATCGAGTGCCAGATACGGCAGGCTGATAAGCTCTTTGTTGGCCAGCAAGTTCATCATGATGACGCTCACGAAAAACAGCGAAACCGTTGCCGCGGGAATGCTCCGCAACAGGACCTTGTAGTCCTCCATGACCTTCTTGATCATTATGTACTCCTTTGGTTTTAGGTTTAACGAGCAGGATATCGGGCCCGAACTGCTCGGACGCCCCGGTCTTGAGACGACGGTGGGTATGATAGCCGCTCACACGGCATCAGGCAAGTAAATGGCGCGGCAGCCCCGCAGGGCCACCGCGCCGATGCGTTAAAAGGCCACGTTGCCAAACTCCGACAGGATAAGGTCGGGGTTGTGGTCAGTTGCCCAATCCACGTTCCACGGGCTCGTGAACAGCAGCAGCTTACCGCCGCGCATGTCCTCGACGCGCAGGGTGTCGCGCGTGAGCGAAAGGCCCGGGATATCGATGGTGTCGGGGTCATTCTGGATCCAGCGGATGTCCGTATAGGGCAGCGGCTGGCGACGAACCTCAACACGGTACTCGGCCTTGAGGCGACGCTCGAGCACCTCAAACTGCAGCACGCCGACCACGCCCACGATGACGCTCTCCATACCGGCGCCCAGCTCGCGGAAGATCTGGATGGCGCCCTCCTGGGCAAGCTCCTCCATGCCTTTGACAAACTGCTTGCGCTTGAGCGTGTCGACCTGCGTAATGCGAGCGAACATCTCGGGGGCAAATGTCGGGATCTGCGGATACTGCACATGGCGCTTGCCAGAGCACACGGTGTCACCGATGCTAAAGATACCCGGATCGAACAGGCCCACGATATCGCCCGCGTACGCCTCGTCCACGATGGCGCGGTCATCGGCCATCATCGAGGTACCCGTAGCGAGCTTAAGCTTGCGGTTGCCCTGCACGTGGAAGGCATCCATGCCGCGCTCGAACTTGCCCGAGCAAATGCGCACAAAGGCGATGCGGTCGCGGTGGTTCTTGTCCATGTTGGCCTGGATCTTAAACACAAAGCCGCTAAAGTCGTCACGGCAGGGATCGACCGGCTCGCTGGTGAGCGTATCGGTATAGGCGCGCGGCGTCGGGGCCAGACGCAGGAACTCCTTCAGGAAAGGCTCCACGCCAAAGTTGGTAAGCGCCGAGCCAAAGAACGCCGGGCTCAGCTTGCCGCAGGCCACGGCATCCAAATCGAGCTCGTCGCCGGCACCATCGAGCAGCTCGATATCGTCCATCAGGTTCTTATGGTTTTCTTCGCCGATGAGCTCGTCCATGGAAGGATCGCCCAGTTCGGTCTCGACCTCAGCGACCTTCTTGGTGGCGTTGGCGTGGCCGTCGCCCTCAAAGGCAATGACGTGACGAGTCTGACGATCGAACACGCCGCGGAAGTTGCGGCCGCTGCCGATCGGCCAGTTCATGGGATACGTATTGATGCCCAGAACATTCTCGATCTCTTCCATGAGCTCAAACGGATCGCGAGCCTCGTGGTCGAGCTTGTTCACAAAGGTGAAGATGGGAATGTGGCGCAGCGTACAGACCTTAAAGAGCTTTTTGGTCTGGGCCTCGACGCCCTTAGCGCCGTCGATGACCATGACTGCGGCGTCGGCGGCCATAAGGGTACGGTAGGTATCCTCCGAGAAGTCCTGGTGGCCGGGGGTATCGAGGATGTTGACGCAGGCGCCATTATAGGTGAACTGCAGCACCGAGGAGGTGACGGAGATGCCGCGCTCCTTCTCGATGTCCATCCAGTCCGAGACAGCATGCTTGGCCGAGCTCTTGCCCTTGACCGAGCCGGCAGTCTGGATGCTGCCGGTATAGAGCAGCAGCTTCTCGGTAAGCGTGGTCTTACCGGCGTCCGGGTGGCTGATGATCGCGAATGTGCGGCGCGACGAGATTTCATCCGACAGGCTTGCCATGCGGATCCTTTCTTGCATTGAGTGCATTACGTCGTTGTAACCCGACTATTGTAGCCGCGAAATGCCGTTACAGGGCACCTATCAGGACAAATTCATCAGTTGGCACTTGGATACCGGTCGGCGGCGGCACTCCGCAGCAGTTTGTCTCGACCTGTAACATCTAGACGGGTTTTGAGCCTCTACCTGTTACAGATCGAGACAAACAGATGGGCGTCCCAGAAAGATCTCGGTCTGTAACATCTGGCCACTCAAAACGGGTCCATCTGTTACAGATTGAGATATAAGGATAGACGGGCGGCCAATGTCTCGATCTATAACATCTAGCAGCCAAAATCTTCTCCAGTTGTTACAGATTGAGACAACCAGGTGGGGCCCGCCAGCAAAATCTCAATCTGTAACAGGTAACCGTCCAAATCGGTTCCAGATGTTACAGATTGAGATGAATGAACGCGCGGACAATCCCTATTTGCCTCTTGCGTAACTGTGCATAGTGTATATATACTGTGCTTACCGGTTATATACACGTGTAGCCCAACAGCTAAGGAGCCGCTGTGGACATCATCCTATCCAATTCGAGCGACAAGCCCATCTACGAGCAGATATCCTCGCAAGTCAAAGCTCAAATCCTTTCGGGCACGCTCGCTGCGGGAGCAAAACTCCCCAGCATCCGTGCGCTCGCGAGCGACCTAGGCGTGAGCGTCATCACCACCAAGCGCGCCTATGCCGACCTGGAGCAGCTTGGGTTTATCTGCACCGTGCAGGGCAAGGGCTGCTTTGTCGCCGAGGGCAACCAAGAGCTCTTGCGCGAAAACCAGCTCTGCCATATCGAAGAGTTGCTTGCGAAAGCGGCAAGCCAAGCCGAAACCCTGGGCGTCACGCGCGACAAACTGCACGAGATGCTCGACCTGGTGGCCCCCGAAACCATGCAGTAGCCATCTGCAAGAAAGGTTATACCATGCAAAACTTGCTAGAACTCAAAGGCATCTCACGCACTGTAAGCGACCGCTTTTCGCTGCGCGACGTCACGCTTGCCGTGGAGCCCGGCCAGATCGTCGGCTTTGTTGGTGCCAACGGTGCCGGCAAAACCACGACGATTCGAGCCGCACTCGGGCTTATAAAGCTCGATGCCGGCGAAGTGAACCTGTTTGGGCAACGCTGTGGCGCCGACGCGCCCGATGAGTTGCAACGCCATCTACGCTCCCGCGTCGGTCTTGTCCTGGACACGTGCCCCTTCCCCTCCACGCTCAAAGTGGGCCAGATCGAGTCGCTCGTAGGCCCGGCGTACCCCACGTGGGACCGCGAAACGTTCGCCGGATTCATCAACCGATTTGGCCTCGATCCCAAGACAAAGGTCAAGGACCTCTCCCGCGGCATGGGCATGAAACTGCAGCTTGCCTGTGCACTCAGCCACAATGCCAAGCTGCTCGTTTTGGACGAAGCCACCGCGGGCCTCGATCCCATGGCACGCGAGGAACTGCTTGATGAGCTGCTTGCCTTTGTCGCCGACGGCCAGCACAGCGTGCTGCTCTCGAGCCACATTACGTCCGACCTCGATCGCACCGCTGATCGCGTCATCTGCATCGATAATGGCGCGATTATTTTTGACCTGCCGCGCGAGGACATTACCGACCGCGCCGGCATCGCCCACTGTACCCAAGCACAGGCTGCCGAGCTTATGACTTGCGTCGAAGGTACCCATGCCACCCGCCACGCCTACAGCGTGGACGTGCTCGTGCCCAACCGTCGCGAAACGCTCGAGGCCTTCCCCGAGATTCCCTGCGACCGGGCAACCATTGATGACTATCTTCGCCTCATGCTGAAAGGGGCTTCGAAATGAAACGCGCCTTTATGTCCGAGCTCGCCATCGTTCGCACGCTCATCCCGAGCATCGCGGGTGTCGGCCTGTTCATCTTCGTCGTGTTGACGCTCGCCAACGCATCGGATGGCGATTCCGGTATGAGCGCCGGCGCCTGCGCGGTCAGTGCCATGTCGCCCATCGTGGTCATGAACTCGCTGGCCGGCTACGACAATCAAAACGGATGGGAGCGCTATCGGGCAACGCTGCCCCTCTCGCGCAAAGACATCATCTGTGCACGCTACCTGAGCATCATTGTCTTCTCGGCCGTCACGGCGTGCGCCGCCGCGCTTCTGAGCGTCGTCTCCTTCCCGCTCTTCAACAGCGCGGGTATTCCGTTGACGGGACAGATCGTCTTTGAGATTGCAATAGCCTCGGCAGCATCGATGCTCATCTCCCTCATGATGGTGTTTTTAGCACAGCCGCTGTTCTTTCGATTTGGACACATGGAGGCGCTGCGCCTATCCGTTGGCCTGTTTGCCCTGCTCGGGTGCCTTGCCATGGCCACGCTGAGCTCCTCCAACCCCATTAGCAACTGGCTCATGTCCATTGCCGGAGCGAATCCCGATCCCGCCGTCCTTGGCTGCCTGTGTGCAGGAATTGCCGTACTGGCGCTCGCACTATGCGCAATCAGCTGCACCGTCAGCACCAAGGTTTATCGAGTACGCGATCTGTAATCGACGGCTAAAAAAGCTTAGGTGGTACCCCGCTTATTTTTTCAACGAAACGAGGCGGCATAGCGTCACCACCGCCCTTCACAGCAGGCCGTCTAGCTCTTGGCAACCAAAAAGACACCGTCAGCATATCGAAGGTGAATACTTTTCC
This sequence comes from uncultured Collinsella sp., assembly GCA_900545905.1. GTDB lineage: Bacteria > Actinomycetota > Coriobacteriia > Coriobacteriales > Coriobacteriaceae > Collinsella. Next base: position 613 of record URBA01000067.1, on the reverse strand, counting down.
GAGAAGTGAACGAGTAAAAACAGCGCCCTGTAGCATCGACATTTTTAGGGACTCAATTCCTGCGGTTTTTGTCTAAGAATCCTGCAGTTTTGTTCGAAAAAAGTGTGCATGTTCCAGGGGTCCAGATTTACTCGTTCACTTCGCGGAAAACCATTCACCTTCGATTCGAGCCTTAACCAAATGCCCTCTCGAACTATGGCCCCTGTCTCACCACAGCGATATCAAAGCTTCATGGCGGGACGGTATCATCGGACGAGCGCCGTAAATCTGGCGCGGTCGTTCTTTGGGGAGGCATTTCACCCGTGTCGTGGGTCGCAACAGCATTTGTGTCGGCTTTCTTTGCCGGCGTCACATCTGTCCTGGCCAAATGCGGCATCAAGCAGACCGACTCCGATGTCGCGACGGCCATTCGCACCTGAGTGGTGCTCGTTTTCGCCTGGGCAATGGCGGGCATTTCTGGATCCATTGGAACCATCGGCAGCATCGAACCCAGATCTTGGCTCTTTCTCGTCCTCTCGGGACTCGCTACCGGTGCTTCGTGGATCTGTTACTTTAAGGCGTTGGGCCTGTCTCTTATACACATCTCCGAGCCCACGAGACTACGCTGCATCTC
>URBA01000066.1 GCA_900545905.1 uncultured Collinsella sp. | reverse complement strand
GGTAAAGCTCGGACGCAGCACACAGGGGTAGCCCACGCGTTCGGCGATGGCCTCGGCGTCTTCCACGCTGTAGGCATAGCCCGAGCGCGCGACCTCCAGGCCGATCTCGGCCATGGCCTCGTTAAAGAGCTTGCGGTCCTCGCCGCGCTCGATGGCGGCAAGGTCGCAGCCGATCATCTCGACGCCGTACTTATCGAGTGTGCCGTCCTTCGCCAACTCGACGGCGGCATTGAGGCCGGTCTGACCGCCCAGCGTGGGCAGCAGCGCGTCCGGGCGCTCCTTCTTGATCACGCGCTCGATAAATTCAGCGGTGATGGGCTCGACATAGGTGCGGTCGGCCAGGCCCGGGTCAGTCATGATAGTCGCCGGGTTGGAGTTGACCAGGATGACCTCAAAGCCATCCTCCTTGAGCACCTTGCAGGCCTGGGCGCCGGAATAGTCAAACTCGCAGGCCTGGCCAATGACGATGGGGCCCGAACCGATGACGAGGATACGCTTGATGTCAGTACGTTTAGGCATATTAGTTCTCCTCGGTCGCAGTCTCGGCAAAGTTCCAGCCAGCGAGGCGGTCCTTCGCGGTGTCGATGTCCAGATAGTTCTCCTCGCCGTCCATGAGTCGCGTAAAGGCGGTAAAGAGATAGTGGGCGTCGGTGGGGCCGGGCGAGGCCTCGGGGTGGTACTGGACCGAGAAGCACGGGGCGTCGAGCAGCTGGATGCCCTCGGCCGTGCCGTCGTTGAGGTTCACGTGCGTCAGGCGAATGCGGCCGAAACGCTCGTTCATCACGACGGGCGCGATGCCACGGCGCACCCAGACGCGCAGATCGCCATCGCCCGCATGCTCGGTCTCGCCGCCCGAAAGCTCGGGGACAAGCTTGCCCAGGCTGGGAAACAGCAGGCCAAAGCCATGGTTTTGCGCGGTGATCTCCACGCGACGGCTTACCAGGTTCATGACCGGCTGGTTGCCACCGCGGTGACCAAACTTAAGCTTTTCCATCTGGGCGCCGCAGGCCAGGCTGATCATCTGGTGACCAAGACAAATACCAAAGACCGGCACCTTGCCGATCAGCTGCTGCACCTGCTCGTAGGTCTCCACCACGGCGTCGGGGTCGCCGGGGCCGTTGGACAAAAAGACGCCATCGGGATTCATGTCGAGCACCTGCTGAGCTGGCGTATCCCACGGCACGACGGTAAGATCGCAGCCGGCGCGCACCAGGCCCTCCAGAATGCCGCGCTTCACACCGCAGTCGTAGGCAACCACTTTGTGACGGGCAGGAGCGGCAGCCGAAAGCGCAAAGTCATGCGTGGCAGGCAGGTCGGCGGCCACAAACTCGTGAGGCGCGGGGCAGCTTACGGTCTTGACCAGGTTCTCGCCTACCAGCGTGGGCGCTGCGGCCAGACGCTCGGCAAGCTCGTCGACGTCGAAGATCTCGGTCGAGATAATGCCCATCTTGGAACCATTGTCGCGCAGATGGCGCACCAGAGCGCGGGTGTCGACACCCTCGATAGCGACGATGCCGTGAGCGCGCAGGTACTCCGGCACGCTGACGGCCGAGCGCCAGTTAGAAGGCGTGGCGCACATGTCGCGAACGATCATGCCGCGCATAGCCGGAGCGCTCGCAGGGCGCACGGCGTCGCCGGGGAAGGCCGACTGGACGTCGGCCTCGTCGATACCGTAGTTGCCGATCTGCGGATAGGTCATGGTTACGATTTGGCCGGCATAACTCGGGTCGGTCATGACCTCAAAGTAGCCCTCGAGCGAGGTGTTGAAGCAGACTTCGCCGGTCGCGGTACCCTCGGCACCGCATGCACGTCCATAAAAAATGGTCCCATCCTCAAGATACAGGATGCAGGGACCGCAGGTGCCCTTGCTGGTTTTGGCCAGCATGCGCTGGCAAAGCTCGCTGGGCGCGAAGGTGCGGGCGGCAGCGCCCGCGGTATGGTTGTTCGCCATAATTCTCCTTCCCGGTCTCACAGGACCGGCTTAAAGGTGTGTAGTTAGGCCTCGCGGTATTGTAACCGCAAGCATGCCTCATGGCGTTAATTTCATCGAACTGTTTACGAAATGATAATTATGACTTTCTATGCATAATGATTTTTCTGGGACGGGGATTAAAAAATCATCCCGCGCGGGCTTGTGGCTCACGCGGGATGATGGCGTCTTATTATTTCTTGTCCTGATCCAGCAGTTCGGACGGTGTGCGATCGGGCTTGCCGCCGCGGAAAATCTCGCGGCCATGCAGACGATGCTCCAGGTTACGCTCGGCCTTTTCCTCGTCAATCTTGGTCTGGCTCACCACCGGGTCTTCAATTAACGACGACACCGAGTTCACCTGCTTCTGAATGCGCTCGGCGATGGTGTCATCCATACTCACGATGCGCATCTTCCAGTCGATATTCGTGGCGTTGGATGAGCTCTTGGTCCACACGAACGTCAGGATGGCGCTCTGGTGGCCCCGGGCGGGAAACATGCCAAAGAAGGAATCGTGCTGAACGTTGCTATCCTCGTCGATATAGGCGTGAACGTTATACACCACGCGGTCGATTTTATCGTTGAGCAGCGCGTTGGTCGCAAGCGCCGCGGCCTGAATCTGCCCGTTGGACAGCAGCTCGAGCTCGTTGGCAGACGATGTGTCCAACACCGTCACCTCGACCGTGCCCGTGCGTTCATCGGCTTCATCGACGGTAAAGTCGAGCGGGAACTGCGTAAAGCCGTTGCCCCACTCAAGGCCGCCCTTCAGCGCCGTCGAAACGGTATCGACCGAAACGCTCTCGGACAGGTTGGCGGTGTTCAGACGACGCATCACGCCATAGCCAATCTGCATGCCCACGATCAGCACCAAAATACCGATGACCACGGCCATCGCGGTCTTCGTAATGGTATGGCTCACCTGCGAGCCCGAAGGATCGTCCTCGGACAGCGGGTCGATATGTTTTGCCTGGCTCGCGCGGTCCTCGCTGCGCAGCTGCGCTAGCGCAGCTTTGTCACCGCGCCTGGCCGCAGCCTCCTTCTCACGCATGCGCTCGGTTCGCTTTTTGGCAAGCGTGGGATCCAAGACACCGGATGCATCGATTTCGGAGAATAACTCCGTCACTTCTTCCGGAGTCAAAGGGTTCTTGTCAGCCATAAACTTCCTGTCATATCAATCAGTCGAGCTCGTGCGCACGCGCACCTTCGAACTGCATTCGATAGTAACGGGCATAGGTGCCGCCACGGGCGAGAAGCTGTTCATGCGTGCCACGTTCCACAACGCGACCATGCTCAACGGTCGCAATCTCGTCAGCATGCTTAATGGTCGAAAGACGGTGGGCGATAATAATCGTGGTGCGGCCGCGTGCCAGCTCTTCGAGTGACTCCTGCACCGCCTCCTCGCTCTCGTTATCCAAAGCACTCGTCGCCTCGTCCAAAATCAGGATCTTGGGGTTCTTGAGAAACACGCGCGCGATGGCAACGCGCTGCTTCTGTCCGCCCGAAAGACGGCTGCCGCGCTCGCCCACCACGGTGTCGTAGCCCTGCGGAAGCGACTCAATAAAGGCATCGATGTTGGCGCGACGGGCGGCCTCGGCGATCTCTTCCGCTGTAGCGCCCGGCTTGCCGTAGGCGATGTTCTCGCCAATCGTACCGTCAAACAGATAGACATCCTGCTGCACCAGGCCGATGGCACGGCGCAGGCTCTGCTGCGTCACATCGCGCACGTCTTGGCCGTCGATGCTAATGGATCCGGCAGCCACGTCATAAAAGCGCGGCAGCAGCGAACAGGTCGTGGACTTGCCACCGCCCGAAGGGCCAACCAAAGCGATGGTCTGCCCGGGCTTGATGGACAGGTCCATATGGTCGATAACGGGACGCTCGTCGGCATAGCCCTCGCCCAGCTCGACATCCTCGTAGTTAAAGCACACGTCGTGATACTCCACGGCGCCGGCAGTCACCTGCAGATCCGTGGCGCCCGGCTTGTCCTGGATATCCGGCGCGGTCGAGAGCACCTCGTCCATACGCTTAAAGCCGGCGATAGCCTTCTGATACATTTCGGCCGAATTGACGAGTGTCTCGAGCGGCGTGCAGAACAGCGAAACATAGAGTGCAAAGGTCGCCATATCGACCGCCTGCAGCTGTCCCTGGGCGACCAGCCAGCCGCCCAGCAGCACCACGATCACATAGAGCACACCCGAGAGCAGGCCATACGTCGCGGTATAGACGCCCATAGCGTGATACATGTTCTCCTTGGATGAAAGATAGCGATTGTTGGAGGCGCGGAACTTGAAGCGTTCGGTCTCCTCATTGGCGAAGCTCTTGACCACGCGCATGCCCGCCAGCGAATCCTGCAGCTGCGCATTGATGCCGCTGATTTTTTTGCGGTTGTCGCTAAAGACCTCGCGCATGTGCATGTTCTGCCAAAACATGATGACCGCAAACGCTGCCGTCACCACGGCCATGGCGAGTGCCAGCACCGGGGCGATGGTAAAGAGGATCACAAACGAGCCGATGATCTCGATGCCGCAGATGATGATCCACTCGGGCACGTGGTGCGCCGCCTCGCAGATATCGAACAGGTCGTTGACCACGCGGCTCATCATGTCGCCCGAGCTGTTGCGGTCGAAGTACGCAAAGCTAAAGCGCTCATACTGGTCGAACAGGTCCTCGCGCATCTTGGACTCCATGCGCGCGCCCATCACGTGGCCCCAATAGCTCACAAAGTAGCGGCAGGCGCAGCGGACGGCATACATCAGCACCAAGCCCACCGCGATCATGCCGAGCGCCTGCATAATGGCAGCCTGACCCTGAGTAAATAGCCCACCGGTCAAATTGCGCAGGATAATGGGGAACGCCAGGTCAATGGCGGCAAGCACCAGAGCACAAACAGTATCAGCAACAAAAAGCCCCATCTGGGGCTTGTAGTACGAAAGAAACCTCTTCAGCATGTGATCCTCAAAGAAATATCAGCAACGTAAGGCCCTGGGACAAAGCAATCAGTAGTACTTGTCCCAGGGCTATCCCCACTCGTTAAAGCTCCGTGCCCCCAAGGCGGTGCGCGATGCTGTCGCAGGCAAGCGCGCCTACGACGGTCTTGGCGTCTTCGATCTTGCCGTCGAGCACGGCGTCGATCAGCTCGTGCAGCGGCACGAGGTCCACGTTGACAAACTCGTCATCATCGGGGTTGGGTGCATCGAACTCGAGCTTGGTGGCCAGGTAGATGTGAATGATCTCGTCGCAGAAGCCGCAGGACGTGACAATCGACGTCAAAAAGCGAATGCGACCGGCCCTAAAGCCCGTCTCCTCATGCAGCTCGCGCTTGGCGCAATCGAGCGGGTCCTCGCCTGGATCGAGCTTGCCGGCGGGAATCTCGACCGTCACGCGGTCGATGGCGGTGCGGTACTGACGCACCAGTACGATCTTGCCGCTCTCGGTCAGTGCCACAACAGCCGCCGCACCCGGATGGCGAACGATATCGCGGGCGCTACGGCGACCGTTGGGCAGCTCAACCTCAAGACGGTGGACGTCGAGGATCTTGCCCTTCCAGGCGCACTCCTCCGAAAGAATCTTCTCGTGCAGCTCGGCATCGTGCGGGTCGTCATCGCCCAGCACCAGCGCCGGCTCGTCAGCGACCTCGCCACCAGGCTCGCCCTCGGCGTGCCCATACATGCGGCTGTCCTCTTCGACGATCTGCGCGTCCACGAGCTCTTCGTTCTTCTCGTCCATCCGTCTCATTCCTCTCGGATTTTAGGCATCCCAGGCGTCGCGGCCGCGCAGCGCGCGCAGGCCGATGTCGTGACGCAGGGTCTTGCCCTCAAAATCAATCTTCTCGCAGGCCTCGTAGGCAAGGTTGCGAGCGTTCTCGAACGTGTCGCCCAGAGCGGTCACGGCAAGCACGCGGCCGCCATTGGTCACGAGCTGACCGTCCACCACGGCAGTTCCCGCATGGTACACGGTCACGTTCTCCATGGCCTCGGCATCCTCAATACCGGTGATGACCTTTCCTTTCTCGTAGCTGCCGGGGTAGCCCGCGCTCGTCAGGACAACGGCCACGGCCCACTCGTCACGCCAGTCGAGCTCAATCTGATCGAGCTCGCAGTTGGCACAAGCCAGCATGACCTCGACCAGGTCATTCTTAAGGCGCGGCAGCACGACCTGCGTCTCGGGGTCGCCAAAGCGGGCATTGAACTCCAGCACCTTGGGGCCGGCAGGCGTGAGCATAAAGCCGCCGTACAGGCAGCCGCGGTAGTCGATACCCTCGGCAGCGAGCTCGGCCACGGTCTGCTCCATGACCTTCACCATGGTGGCGTGCTCCTCATCGGTCACGATGGGCACTGGGCTGTAGACGCCCATGCCGCCGGTGTTGGGGCCCTTGTCGCCCTCGAGCGCGCGCTTGTGGTCCTGCGAGGTAGCCATGGGGCGCACGGTCTTGCCGTCGGTAAAGGCCAGCAGCGAGCACTCGGGGCCGGTCAGCATCTCCTCGATGACCACGGTGTTGCCGGCATCGCCAAAGGTGCCGCCAAAGCACTCGCGCACGGCTTCCTCGGCCTGCTCAAGTTCGGTCGCCACGATAACGCCCTTGCCGGCGGCAAGGCCGTCAGCCTTCACGACCAGCGGGGCGCCCTGCTCGCGTACGTAGGCGAGAGCCGAAGCCTCGTCGGTAAACGAACCATAGGCTGCCGTCGGAATACCGGCGCGCTCCATGAGCTGCTTGGAGAACAGCTTGGAGCCCTCCATCTGGGCGCCCTCGGCACCCGGGCCAAAGCAGGGAATACCCGCCGCGCGCACGGCGTCGGCCACGCCCGCCACGAGCGGAGCCTCGGGGCCAATTACCACGAGTCCGCATCCGTGGCTCTGCGCAAACGCCGCCACGGCCGCAGGATCGCAGTCGTCGAGAACAACGTTCTCGCCGCAGCTCGCGGTGCCGCCGTTGCCCGGCGCGATGTAGAGCTTGCCGGCGCGCGGTGATGCTGCGAGCTTAGCTGCCAAAGCATGCTCACGGCCGCCGCTGCCCAACAACAGGATGTCGATGGTTTGAGTGTCCGCCTTCAAGGGTGCCTCCTCTATGGATGAATGGCCCGCTCCGCGCGAGCCCTTTGCAAGCAAATATACCCCTCGGCCGCCCGTCCGGGCTGCAAAGGGGTATATCGCAATAACCAAATAGTCCCGATTACTTCCAGAATCGGTTGATGATCTGCTCGCGACCGGCGCCAACGCCAATGAACGTCACGCGGGTGTGTGCCAGATCCTCGATAAACGCCACGTAGTCCTGAGCCTCCTGCGGCAGCTCGTCAAAGCTGCGGCAACCGGTGATGTCGCACTTCCAGCCAGGGAGCTCCTCGTAGATGGGCTTGGCATGCTCAAAGCGCACCTGATGCTCGGGCACGCTGGTGTAGCGCTCGCCATCGACGTCGTAGGCCACGCACACCTTGATGGTGTCGAAGGCCGAAAGCACGTCGAGCTTGGTCACGGCGATGTCGGTGAGGCCGTTGACGCGCGAGGCATAGTTGGCGATAGGGCCGTCAAACCAGCCGCAACGACGACGGCGACCGGTGGTCACGCCGTACTCATAGCCCTCCTCGGTCAGCGTGTGGCCAGCCTCGGACTCATAGGAAAGCTCGGTGGGCATGGGGCCCGAACCGACGCGGGTGA
>URBA01000065.1 GCA_900545905.1 uncultured Collinsella sp. | reverse complement strand
TCTAGCTTCGGCGGCAGCGTCAGATGTGTATAAGAGACAGCACGCAGCCTGCTGCCCCGGTGGTCGAGAGCGATCAGGCAGCCGAGGTCGCAAGCCTCGATAACGCGCTCAACAACCCCGATTTTACGTCGGTGTTTGCGCCCATCGATCCGCAAGCCAGCCGCAAGAAGATGGCCAAGCAGGCCGGTGTCGAGCCCGTCATCCTTATGGAGCATGTCACCAAGATCTATCCGGCACAGCCCAACAAGCCTGCACTCGACGACATCAACATCGAGATCTATCCGGGCGAGTTTGTCTTCTTGGTCGGTCACTCCGGCTCGGGTAAGACCACGCTGCTGTCGACGCTCAACCGCGACGTCAAGCCGACGAGCGGCCGCATCCTGGTTGCCGGTCAGGACCTCATGAAGATCAAGAACCGCAAGGTTCCGTTCCTGCGCCGCCAGATTGGCGCCGTGTTCCAGGACTTTAAGCTTCTGCCGCAAAAGACCGCCTACGAAAACGTGGCGTTTGCCCTGCAGTGCATCGGCAAGCCCAAGGGCGTCATTCGCAGCCAGGTGCCCGAGGTGCTGCGTCTGGTCGGTCTGGCCGATCAGATGGACTCGCTGCCCGACCAGCTTTCCGGTGGCGAGCAGCAGCGCGTTGCCGTTGCCCGCGCCATGGTCAACCGCCCGCCGCTTTTGATCTGTGACGAGCCCACGGGCAACCTCGACCCGGCGATCTCGCTGGGCATCATGAAGCTGCTTGAGCGTATTAACCGCACCGGCACCACCGTGATCGTCGCCACGCACGACCGCGAGATGGTCGATAGCATGCACCGTCGCGTGATCGCCCTCGAGGGCGGCCACGTCATCCGCGACCAGGAGAGGGGAGGTTACGGCAACTATGGCACCAACTAACGTGGGCTACTCCTTCAAAGAGGCAATCAGCCACTTCTTCCGTAACTGGACTACCTCGCTCGGCGCCGTCATCACGATCTTCCTTTCGCTGTTTATCATCGGCCTGTTCATCATGGGTTCCGCGATGCTGAACTCCGTGATCGGCACCGTCGAGGATCAGGTTGTCATCAACGCGTTCATTAGCGATGACGCCGATCAGGCCGATGTCCAGGCTTTTGAGGCCGAGCTTAAGACGTGGAATAACGTCAAGTCCGTGACCTATAAGGACAAGGACGACGCGCTGGCCGAGTATACGAGCAAGATGTCGGGCAACGCCGACGCCACCATGAGCGCGCTCGATGGCCAGAACCCGCTGCCGGCTTCGTTTGCAATTGAGATGGACGATCCGTCCAAGGTCGAGAGCACGGCCCAGAAGCTCAAGAAGAACGCCGACTTCCAGAAGATCGCGGATGACGGCGACGTCAACGCGAGCGTGCTGTACGGCCAGGAGGAAGTGAGCCGCCTGTTCCAGGTGACCAACTACATCCGCATCGCCGCCGTGGTGCTCGTTGGCCTTCTGACCTTTATCGCATTCATCTTCATCAACAACACGATTCGCCTGTCCATCACGGCGCGTCGTCGTGAGATTGCGATTATGCGTCTGGTCGGCGCCAGCAACGGCTTCATTCGCGGCCCGTTTATCACCGAGGGCGTACTGCAGGCCATTTTGGGCTCGCTGCTTTCCATCGGCGTTCTAGAGCTGCTGCGCAATCTGATGATTCCGCGTCTGCAGGAGAGCATCGGCTGGATGTCGTTTGCCCTGCCGATGCAGTACTACTTGGTGACCTATGCTGCGCTGATTCTGGTCGGCGTGATTATCGGTTTCTTTGGTTCTGCCATCGCCATGCGCCGCTACCTGCGCGTGTAGGCATGCCTGGAATTCATCCCTTCCAACGGGTCGTCTCTTATGGGGCGGCCCGTTTTTTGATCCCTAGGGGACGGCAGGAAAGCGAATCATTTGGGTAGACTCTTTGGAGTTCGCAATCGATAGTAAGGAGGCGCCATGGGGCGCAATAACAAACATAAGCGCAACGCCCGCAATAAGCGCGGGCCGGTGCGCAGCGAACGCCGTCCGAGCCTGACCGGGCGCGTGCAGCTCCATGAGCACAGTGCCTATGTCATAACCGAGAATGGCGACTACAAGGTCATGGGCCGCGGCAAGCGTGAGATCATGGACGGCGATACCGTTGCCGTGAGCATTAAGAACAGCCCGCATGGCGAGCGTCGCGCCGTGATCGAGGGCGTGGTTGAGCGCGCAGCTATAAGCGTGGTGGGCACGTACCAGACCGCCGGTCCGCTCGGTGTGATTGAGCCGCTCGATTCGCGCCTGAAGGCCGACTTCTTCATTTTGCCCGAGGACACCTCGGCGGTTCGTCTGGGTGTCCACCCGGGTGATGCTGTTGTCGCGCGCATTTTGACCTACCCGACGCGCTTGGAATCGGGCACTGTGACGATCGAACGCCGCATTGGCGGAGATGACGCGCCCGATTTGGGCGTTCAATATGTGATGGCGCGTTACGGCTATACCGATAGCTATCCCGAGGCTGCGCTAGACGAGGCCGAGGGGCTTTCGCTCGATGTGTCCGCGGCGCTTAAGGACCCGCTCCGCCGCGATCTGCGCGACCGCTTTGTCATCACGATCGACCCGGTCGACGCGCGCGACTTTGACGATGCCATTTCGCTGGAGCGCACGCCCGAGGGCGGCTATAAGCTGGGCGTGCATATCGCCGACGTTTCACACTATGTGGCTTGGGACGGGCATATCGATCTTGAGGCTCGCCATCGTACGACATCGGTGTATCTGGCCGATCGCGTGCTTCCCATGCTGCCCGAACGCCTGTCCTGTGACCTGTGCTCGCTTCGCCCTGACGAGGACCGTCTTGCGTTTACCGTCGATATCGAGCTCGATGCGCAGGGTCGCGTGCGGCATTACGATCCGTATCCCAGCGTGATTCGCTCGCGTGTGCGTATGGACTATGACGGCGCCGAGGCGCTGCTGGTGCGTGCCGGCGCGGTTGGGTATTCGGTGCTGGAGGGTGCAGCCGAGGATGTTGCGGCTGCCGAGACCTCGCGCGAGGAAGCGCTTGAGCGCGGTCTTGCGTGCGAGGAGGCCGCCCGCGGCTACAACGTCGACCTCGGCGATTTCCTTGTCGCCGCTAACGAACTCGCCGAACTTCGCCGTCGTATTCGTCGCGCCCGCGGCTCAGTCGATTTTGACACGGCCGAGATTCGCGCTCTATTGGATGAGGACGGAGTGCCCGTGCAGATTGTGGCGCGTGAGCGTTCGTGTGCCACGTCGCTTATCGAGGAAGCCATGCTGCTCGCCAACGAGTGCGTTGCAGAGTGGCTGGCAGACCGTGATATCGAGGCCTGCTATCGTGTGCATGAGGATCCGAGCCCCGATAGCCTGCACGGTGCTGCCGTTGCGCTGGCGCAGCTAGGCATCATCGACGATCGCCGTGCTGCCGGTATTGCCCTGGGGAGTCCCGATGAGCTGCAGGCTGCAGTCGATGCTGCCGCCGGTACGGCCAACGCACCGCTCGTCAACACGCTGCTTCTGCGCAGCATGCAGCGCGCGCTGTACAAGCCGCGCAACGAGGGCCACTTTGCGCTCGCCGCGCCGTGCTACTGTCACTTTACGAGTCCCATCCGTCGCTACCCCGATCTGGTGGTGCACCGCGTACTCAAGCTGCAGTTGGCCTATGAGCAGCTCGGCGGCAAGGACGCCTTGGTCCGTACGCCGCGGCTGATCGGTAAGGGGCGCGAGTCGCTGCCGCGCATTCTGCCGCAGATCTGCCGCGCATGTAGCGATGCCGAGCGCGCGGCAGATGCCGCCAGCCATGCGACGCAAAAGATCAAGATTGCCCAGTACTATGAGGACCGTCTGGGCGAGCGCTATGCCGGAACCGTCTCGTGGGTTAGCAGCATGGGCCTCTTTGTGCGCTTGGACCTAACACAGGTCGAGGGCCTGGTTTCGATCAAGAGCCTGGGCAACGAGTGGTTCGAGTTCGACGAGGACGCGCTTACGCTGACGGGCGCCGACACGGGGACTCGTTACGAGCTGGGCCAGCGCGTGATTATCGAGGTCTCGCGCGTCAATACCACGCGTGGGCACTTGGACTTTAAGCTTATCCATTAGCTAAATCCCGACTCGTGGCGAGAGAGCGGAGGGCGGCCTTTCGGGACCGCCCTTCGCATTTGAATCGTGGCTACCTTGCCGTCTGCTCGGCCGCCCGCTTACCTGCTATTTGAGAGGTAAAACCTACCAAAATAAACCTGTCCCTTTTTGGCAGGTTTACAAGAAAGCGGGGATGAGATGGCGACGGTGTACGGTTATGCGCGGGTGAGTTCGCGCGATCAGAACCTTAATCGGCAGCTGGATGCGCTGGGCGCCTATGGCGTGGGCTCGGCGAATATTTATGCCGACCATGCGAGCGGCAAGGACTTCGATCGACCACGTTACCGCGAGCTGCTGCACGTCCTGGGAGACGGGGACGTACTGGTGGTGCTTTCTATCGACCGACTTGGCCGTAATTACTCCGAGATTCTTGAGGAATGGCGACGCATTACCAAGGAGCTCGGGGTTGCCATTGTGGTGTTGGACATGCCATTGCTTGACACGCGCGCTAGGGCCAGCGGCGCGCCGGATGTGACCAACGTCCTGATTGCCGATATTGTGCTGCAACTGCTGAGCTACGTGGCGCAGGTAGAGCGCGAGAATATCCATCGGCGCCAAGCGGAGGGAATTGCAGCGGCGCGGGCGCGAGGGGTCCGTTTCGGTCGACCTCGCAAGCCGTGCCCTCCTCAGTTTGAGCTGGTGCGCGATAGCTATGAGGCGGGCGATATTACCCGCAGCCAGGCGGCAAAGTGCCTGGGCGTGTGCGTGGGGACGTTCGATCGCTGGATGCGCGAGGCGGGGTAGGGGTTTGCGTCGCTTTGTCGCTTCCTGTTGCGATTCAAATTTTGATACGGTGACGATGCCATTTGGGGCTACACTCGCTGATATTCAAAAAAGGAGGTAGGCCCTTGGCGCGCGTAAAACAAATAATCGGATGGACCGCGATCGTTCTGTTTACTGCAACGCTGGCGGGCATCTGGGTGCTGACGGAGCAAAATGCGGTGGAGACGTCGTTGCTGAGCGAGTCCACCGCGCGTGTGGTGGAGGGTCAAGCTACGGGCGTACAGGCTGCCGATGTCGCGGGTGAAGCTCAGACCGAGAATGGGATGACCGGGGGCACCGATTCGGCTGCTTCGAATGTCCGGTCTGGCCGACTTGCTTTCATTCGCATGTGGGTGGGCACGAACGTCCGTCGCGTTGCCCATACCGTAGAGTTTTTCTTCGTCGGATTGTTCGCCTCGGTGGTCGTGGTTTGCTTTTCCAGGCGTCCGTGGAGCGTATGCTCCCGTTGCGTGCCCGTGTTGCTCTTTTGCGCCGTCTGCTCCGTTGGCGATCAGGTACATAAGATCTTTGTTCCCGGCAGGCATTTCGACGTTATCGATTTAGGATTCGATGCTGCGGGCTATGTTACCGCGATGCTGTTGGTATTGCTGGCAGCGGTGTTGGTGCGCCATGCGACTCGGCCGATCGGCGCCCATGCGAGGCGCTAGCCGGTAACAAGCCCGTTTTTGATAATGCGACCTTGTTGAATTATTTTGTGTCGCGCGTATTTCCGAGCGGTCGGATTTGAGGGGCGAGCGGTAGAACGCTCGCCCTTTGTGCGCCACGATGCGGCACAATGTACCGTAAAAGCTGTTTATATCCGGTACGAATCGTTCGTTGGTCTTTAATTCTTCTCAACGGAGGTGTTTGAGATGGCAAACGGATTGCTTTTGCGGCTTCGCGAGCGTGAGCTCAGCGCGAGCCCGGCGGAACGCAATGTCATCGCATATGTAAGCGCTCATCCGCACGAGGTGGTCGGGCTGTCCGTCCGCGGTCTTGCCGATGCCACGTTCTCCTCGCCCTCGAGCATTTTGCGCTTTTGCAAGCGCTTGGGTTTTGCGGGCTACAAGGAGTTCCAGCGCGAACTGATTGCCGAGCTGGCGCTCTTGGGTGACAAGAAAGACGTTGCCCTCGAGGACATCTCCATGGATGACAGCGTCGAACGTATCGTGGGGAAGGTGATGAAAAGCAACGTGCGCACGATCGAAGCGACGGCGCGAACGCTCGATTACACCGTCTTGGAGCGATGTGCGGCCTATCTTAAGCGGGCACGCGCGGTCAATCTGTTCGGTATCGGTGCCTCTCGTTTGGTCGCGCACGATCTGGCGCAAAAGCTCATGCGTGTCGACAAAGAGTGCCATCTGTACGACGACTGGCATGATCAGCTCTTGTGTGCCAAGAACATGCATGAGGGCGATATGGCAATCGCCTTTAGCTACTCGGGCTTGACGCAAGAGGTGCTGGACTGCGCCGCCGAGGCCCAACGTCACAACTGTCCCGTTGTGGCCGTGACCAAAGTAGATGGATCATCCAAGCTTGCCACCATGGCCGATGCCGTGCTCGGCGTCGCTGCGAGTGAGCCCTTGGTCCGCAGCGGTGCCATGGCTTCGCGTATGGCCCAGCTTATGGTTGTCGATGCCCTGTACGCTGCTTACGTTGCCAGCGACTACGAACGAGCGACGCATGTCATTAAGCAAAACTACATCGAGAAACAGGAAAGATGAGGTGAATGAAATGCTCGATTTAACAAAATTCACGACCGAACAGCGTAATCAAAGGTCAATGAACCTCGATACGATGACATCGCTGCAGATCGTCACGACGATGAACGATGAGGATCTTCGTGCCGTCCAGTCGGTCACAAAAGTGCTGCCCCAGGTTGCCACAGCAATCGACTGGGCTGCTGAGGCACTCGAGCGCGGCGGGCGCGTCTTTTACATGGGCGCAGGCACCAGCGGTCGTCTGGGCGTACTCGACGCTTCGGAGTGTCCGCCCACGTTTGGCGTGTCACCCGATCTGATTGTCGGGCTCATTGCCGGAGGCGAGACGGCGTTTATCAAGGCTGTCGAAGGTGCCGAAGACAGCGAGGAGCTTGGCGCGAGCGACCTGCGGGGGCGTGGACTCTCGGACAAGGATCTTGTCGTTGGCCTGGCGGCAAGCGGTCGTACTCCCTATGTGGTGGGCGGCCTTGTGTACGCCAAGGCAACTGGGTGCAAGACCATTGCAATTGCCTGCAACCAAGGGTCGAAGATCGGGGAGAGCGCAGATCTTGCCATTGAACCCGTGCCCGGTCCCGAGGTACTGACCGGCTCAACGAGGCTCAAGGCGGGAACGGTTCAAAAGCTCATTCTCAACATGATTTCGACCGGTGCCATGGTCAAGATCGGCAAGGTATACCAAAACCTGATGGTCGATGTGCAGCAGACGAACGAGAAGTTGGTGGTGCGCGGCCAGAACATCGTGATGGAGGCGACCGGCTGCACGCGCGAGTGCGCTATTCAGGCGCTTGCAGATGCCGGCGGCCACGTAAAAACCGCTATTGTCTCGGTGCTGCTGGACTGCGATGCCGAGCAGGCCGCGGTAGCTCTTGAGCGAGCGCGAGGCCATGTCCGTGCTGCGGTGAGTGGCCATGAGAAGAGCGATGCCGATGCCCAATAGGTGCGCGGCGTGAGCTGATATGACATCCAGACGAGATACCCAATACAAGGAGGAGTTACTGTCTCTTATACACATCTGACGCTGCCGACGAAGCTAGAAGTGTCGATCTCGGT
>URBA01000064.1 GCA_900545905.1 uncultured Collinsella sp. | reverse complement strand
GCTGGTTTGCCTCGGTTCCGCCATTGGTCAAGATGATCTCGGACGGGCGGACGCGCGCGCCAAAGCTGCGGGCAATCTCGCGACGCGCCACTTCCAGGCGTGCAGCGGCCTTGCGGCCGAGCGAATGCAGAGAGTTGGGGTTGACGCCGGCAAGCTCGCTGTCGTCGTACTCGCGCTGCGCAAGGAGCGCCTCGGCGCGCATGGGCGTCGAGGCAGCATAGTCAAGATTCACGGGTATGCGGTTTTGACCTGCGGTCATAAGGGTTTATGCCTCCTGTGCGGCCTCGTTGCCCAGCTTCTGCAGCAGTGCAACCTCGGCAGCGGGATCTTCGGACTTAAATACGGCGGAACCTGCGACGAGCACGTTGGCGCCAGCCTTGACGACCTCGGCGATGTTCTTGGACGAGATGCCGCCGTCGACCTCGATGAGGGGCGAAACCCCGTGGCGCTCGCACATGGCCTTGAGCTCGTGCAGTTTGGCGATGGTGCCTGGGATAAAGCTCTGGCCGCCAAAGCCGGGGTTCACGCTCATGAGCAGCACCATATCGACGACGTCGATGATGCTCTCGAGTACGCACACGGGGGTGGCGGGGTTGAGCACCACGCCGGCCTTGATGCCGCGCTGCTGCAGATGCGTGAGCGTGCGGTGCAGGTGCGTGGAGGCCTCGTAGTGCACGGTGATCATGTCGGCACCGGCATCGGCGTACCAATCGACGGTCTCGTCGGGGTTCGACACCATCAGGTGCGCGTCGACCGGCACGTTGGTGGAGCGCTTGACGGCCTTAAGGATGTCAACGCCAAAGGTGAGGTTGCCGGTAAAGTGGCCGTCCATGACGTCGAAGTGCACGTAGTCGGCACCGGCGATCTTGTCGAGTTCGCCCTTGAGGTTGGCCATGTCGGCCGAAAGGACGGACGGAGCGATTTTGATGGAACCCATGGTAGTAGCCTTTCTGCGCTAGTCGTTGAGTCCGTAGAACTCTTGAGAGGGGACGCGGTCGGTAAGAATCTCGAGCGCCCTATCCAAAGTAACACCGTTGTAGAGCGTTTGCTCCACGGCAAAGGTGAGCGGAATGTCTACGCCCAGTGAACGGGCGAGCTCGCTGACGCTGCGGGCCGCGACGGCGCCCTCGACCACCATATGCGTGCGCGTCTGATACTCGTCGAGCGACACGCCGTGGGCAAACTCGTAGCCAAAGGTGCGGTTGCGCGAATGCTCCGAAGTGCAGGTGGCAATGAGGTCGCCCATGCCGGCAAGGCCCATGCAGGTGATGGCCTGGCCGCCGCGGGCATGCACCAGACGGCTGATCTCGGCCAGGCCGCGCGTCATGATAAGGGCGAGCGTATTGTCGCCCGCACCGGTGCCGGCGGAGATGCCACATACGATCGCGATGACGTTTTTCATGGCGCCGCAGACCTCGACACCGGTCATGTCTTGCGACAGATAGATGCGGAAGGCCGTGGACAGGAGCAGTTCCTTAAAGGTCTCCCCTATCTGCGGATCTTTGCTTGCGATGACGGCGGCAGAAAGTCCGCCGCGGCAGATCTCCTCGGCATGGTTGGGGCCCGAGAGCGCCGCCACGCGCGACTCGTTGCCGATCTCGCTGGCGATGACCTCGCTCATGAGCAGGCCGGACTCGGGCTCAATGCCCTTGGTGAGGCAGAGCACTGGGGTATCGGCGGCGATAAAGGGCGCGGCCTGGTGGCACACGCTGCGAAGGTGCGTCGAAGGAACGGCAAAGATGATGGCCTCGGCGCCGTCGAGCGCCTGCACGAGCTCGGTCGTGGCGACGGAGTTGCCGGGCAGCACGTAGTCCACAAGGTAGCGGGGGTTGCGGTGCTCGCCGTTAATGCCGGAGGCCGTCTGCTCGCTGTGGGCCCACATGGTCACGCGCTCGGCCCGCGCGGCGGCAAGGCCCGCGACGGCGGTTCCCCAGGAGCCGGAGCCAATCAGCGCAACATTCATGACTCTCTCCTACTTATCATCGGGTTCGGTGACGCGCTTGGTAAACGAGAGCTTGGACTCCTTACCCGTCATGAGCTTTTTGATGTTCGCACGATGGGCCCACACCACAGTAATGCCGATCAGCGCCATGCAAAACTTAAGTCCGAGGCTGCTGTACGGAAAGACCGCGCAGGCAGCGATGGGAAGACCGATGGCCGCGGCAAGCGAGCCCACCGACACAAACTTGGTGATGGCGACGGCCACGATAAACATGCCCAGCAGCGAAAGTCCGATGGGCCAGTACCAGGCGAGGATGACGCCCAGACCAACTGCGATGCCCTTGCCGCCATGGAAGTTGAGGTAGGGCGAGAAGATATGGCCCCACACGGCTGCCAGGCAGATGACGCCGAGCATCCAGTCGCCGGCGGCACCGGGGGCCATAATGCTCACGGGGAAGCCATAGCCCAAGTCGGCAATGAGCGGACGCGCGATAAGGACGCAGATGGCGCCCTTAAGGCAGTCGAGCAGCAGCGTGAGCGCGGCCACCTTGGGGCCGGCCACGCGCAGGGCGTTGGTGGTGCCGATGTTGCCGGAGCCCGCCTTGCGAATGTCAGTGTGGTTGAACACGCGGCCCAGGATCAGGCCAAACGGAATCGCTCCGATAAAGAACGATACCACGGCGCAGATGGCGGTCAGCAGAATCGGATTATGCATCCTTTTGCTCCTTCTTCCTAAAGAAGAGTCGAATGGGTGTGCCGGCAAAGTCGAAGGTCGAGCGCATGCGGTTCTCCACGTAGCGCTGGTAGGTGTCGTTGACCAGATCGCTGTGGTTGACGAAGAATGTGAACGTCGGCGGGTTGATGCCCGTCTGGGTCACGTAGTGCATGCGCAGGCGGCGCTTGCCGTCCACTACGGTATGACCGAACTCGCGCAGGTCGGTGAGGAACGTGTTGAGGCGCGAGGTGCTGATCTTTTGCGAGCGCGTCTTCTCGGCGGCGTCTACCATTGCCCAGATCTTCTCGACGCTGCGGCCGGTCAGGGCTGAGATGCGCAGGTACTGGGCCCAGGGAGCCATGACGCCCAGACGGCGGTCGACGGTCTCCATGCAGGCCTCGCGCTTGCGGTCATCGTCGAGCAGGTCCCACTTGTTGAGCAGCACCACGATGGCGCAGCCGCGCTCGATGGCAAGACCCATGACCTTCTGGTCCTGCTCGGTAACGCCCACGGAGGCGTCGACGACGAGCAGTGCCACGTCGGCGCGGTCGATGGCGCGCAGGCCGCGGACCATGGAGTAGTACTCGATGTTCTCGTACACAGTGCTCTTCTTGCGGATGCCCGCGGTATCGACCATGCGGTAGTGCTTACCGTTGCGCTCCACGACGGTGTCGATGGCGTCGCGCGTCGTGCCGGCAATGTTGGACACGATAGAGCGGTCGGCGCCTAGGATACGATTGAACAGCGATGACTTACCGGCATTGGGGCGGCCGATGATGGCTACGTTCAGCGCGTCGGGGAACTCATCGGCGACCTCGTCCTCTTCCTCCGGAAGCAGGGCCACGATGTCATCGAGCAGGTCGCCCGTACCGTGGCCATGCAGGGCCGAGAGCGGCGTGGGCTCGCCGATGCCGAGCGAATAGAACTCCCAGATGCTGTCGTTTTCGCGATCGGGGTTGTCGAGCTTGTTCACCAGCAGAAAGACCGGCTTGTCGCAGCGCTTGAGCATGCGAGCGACCGACTCGTCCTCCTCGGTGACGCCGGTGCGGCCGTCGACCACAAACAGGATGACGGCGGCTTCCTCGGCGGCGGCGAGGGCCTGGTCGCGAATGGACGTGGCAAAGACATCGTCGCTCTTGAGCGGTTCGATGCCGCCCGTGTCGACGATGGTGAACTCGCGGCCGTTCCAATCGGCCGTGTGGTACGAGCGGTCGCGCGTGACGCCGCGAGACTCGTGGACGATGGCGTCCGAGGTCTGGGCCAGGCGGTTAACGAGCGTGGACTTGCCCACGTTGGGGCGTCCGACGACGGCGACGATAGGTTTCATCTGCTCTCCTTTAATGGGTAGGGTCAGTGGAAGTGTTAGAGTCTGCGGGCACAATGCCAAGGATGCGCTCCAGGGTATCGAGCAGCTCATGCGGCATGGTCGATACCACATGAACCTCGGCGCCGCGACTGGTAAGGCTTGCGAGTAAATCGTCACAATGATACTCGTCAAGCGTCATGCCGTCAGCGTTGAACATGAGCTTAGGCACAAAGAGCATAACCCCAGAGAGGTCCTGCGGCAGCTGCTCCAGAATGTCACACGCGACGATGAGGCCGGTCACGTCCACGTTGCCGCCAAAGTAGCGGTTCTTGATGGCTGTGACGGTGCCGCCGAGACCATGCGGCGACTCCACAAAGCGCGCCACGGTGTCGCGCGCGCTGGCGCCGGAGAGGCACAGAAGGCGCTGGTTACGCTCGGCGATGGCCTCGCGGACGCGGGCCAGACGCTCGGCGTCGGCGGCAAGCACGTCGTCGGTCTCGTCCAGATACGAGCGGATCATGCCAATGCCGTCGTAGTACTGCGGGTAACCGTCGTAAAAGTCTGCCTCGGGAGGATCGATGCCGGCGTCCAGATAGAACTCGTCGCTCATCTGGAAGGTGTGGCGGCCAAAGCGCTCATAGGCGCGGTCCTGGAACGGTCGAATCATGGCGATGGTCTCGCGCGCTAGCTCGGGCTTGTCGCTGTAGGACCAGCTAAAACGGTTCTGATGCTTGGTAAAACCGAGCGGCACAATGCCCAGGCTTGTGATTTGCTCGTGCTCCTCGCAAAAGCGCAGGGTCTTTTCCAGCTCCTCGCCGTCGTTCATGCCGGGGCACAACACGATCTGCGCGTGAATCTCGATGCCGGCGGCCATGATGGCCTCGAGTACGTCCATGCCCCGCTGGGCGTTGCGGCCCATCATACGACGGCGGACGTCGGGGCTTACGGCATGGACCGACACGTTCATGGGGCTCATGTTGCGTTGGATGACGTTTTGCACGTCCTCGTCGGTAAGGTTCGTGAGCGTGACAAAGTTGCCCTGCAAAAAGCTCAGGCGGTAGTCGTCGTCGCGAATGTAGAGCGTGGAGCGGCCGCCCTTGGGCAGCATCGTCATAAAACAGAACACGCAGGCGTTTACACAGGTGCGCATGCCGTCGAAGATGGGGCCATCGAACTCAAGGCCCCAGTCCTCTCCCGGGAAGCGGTCGAGCTCGACGGGGGTGACGGTGCCGTCGCGCGGGTCGAATACCTCCAAATCAACGGTGTCGTCGTCGGCCTCCCAAAGCCATACGATCATGTCGGTGAGCGCCTCACCGTTGACCGTGAGCACGCGCATGCCCGGCTCGATACCCACATCCCATGCGGGCGATTCGGGACGCACATTCTTAACGAGCGCGCCCTCACCCGGCTCGGGGTCGCGGCTGCGCCCGTAATCGGCCACCTCGGCGGCGTATGCGGGTACGGTCTGGTCCATGGTTAGCGGCAAAGCTCCTTGATGCGCGCGACGGCGCGTTCGATGTGTTCTTGTGGGGTGGAGGCTCCAGCGGTGATGCCGATGTGGCGCGCCTCGGCAAACCAAGCGGCCTGGAGCTCGGAAGCTTCCTCGATGTGATACGTGCGCTCGCAGGCGTCTGCGCAAATTTGCGCCAGGCGGCGGGTGTTGCCCGAGTTCTTGCCACCCACGACGACCATGCAGTCGCAGCGGTTGGCAAGTGTGGCTGCTGCCTGTTGACGCTCACTCGTGGCGGCGCAGATGGTGTTGATCACACGCAACTCCTGCACGCGCGGGGTGATAGCGGCCACGACTTCGGCGAGGTTCTGCGCGGTCTGGGTGGTCTGCACGACGAGGCCTACCTTGCCCTTGAGCGACAAGGCGTTGGCGTCAGCGGCACAGCTCACGACCTGCGCATCGTCGCCTGCGTGGCCTAGAATGCCCTCGACCTCGGGGTGCCCCGGCTCGCCCACGACGATCACGCGGTAGCCCTCGCGCACCAGGCGCTCGGCTGCCACATGGACCTTCTTCACGTAGGGGCAGGTGGCGTCGACCACGGTAAGGTCGCGCTTGCGGGCAGCACCGATTACCTGCGGCACCACGCCGTGGGCGCGGATGATCACGGTGCCGGTTGCGGCGTCGTCCAAGGTGTCGGCCAGACCGACGCCTGCCTCAGCAAGCTCGCGCACCACGATGGGGTTATGGATGAGCGGACCCAAGGTATGGACCTGAGTGCTCTCCCCTGCCTGCGGCGCGGCGGCCAGCGCCATGTCGAGCGCGCGCTGTACGCCGTAGCAAGTGCCGGCGTGGGCGGCGATCTCGATGGTAGGCGCGGTTGCCTGGCCGGACACAGTCGCGGTGGTGTTCGTCACGTTCTCGCTCATGGCTAGAACCTGCCCGGATGCTCGGCGCACAGCTCGTCTCGCATGGCGTAGACGCGGTTCATGGCCTCGGACTCAAACCATTCCAGGCGCTCCGTGCGCTTAAGCCCAGCCGGTGCGTCGGAAAGCGAGACGGCCTTGCCGGCGCGGATCCAGCACTTCTTGGGACGCATGAGCTTTTTGCCTGCGGGCGTGATGTCGGACCAGCCGCAGATGGCGAGCGGGTTGACGGGCGCCTTGCCCATCTGGGCGATGAGCGCAAAGCCGCCGTGGACCTCGGGCTTGATCTCGCGCGAGCGGATGCGTGTGCCCTCTGGGAAGATCAGGACGTCCTCGCCGCGCTGCAGCGCATGCTGGGCGGCGCGCAGGCACTTCATATCGGCAGTACCACGCTCGACGGGGATGCCGCCAACGCGGCTAAAGGCCCAGCGCACAATCTTGCTCTTGGCGAACTCGGACTTAAAGATGGGACGAATGCGGCGGCCCCCAAAGAACAGCGCCGTCTCCACGGCCAAGAGCTCGGCCATCGAGGTGTGGTTGCAGATGACCACGCTGCCGCGGCCTTCCTGGCGCTCAAACAGAAGATCGGCGTCCTCGACCTTCCAGCGCCACATGAGCTTGGAGAAGGCCCAAAGGATGGCCATGACTACGACGACGGTGCCGCGGATGAGCGCTGGAAACTCGGCGTAGGGGGCGTTGTAATAGTCCTCGGGCGTCTGCTGAAACAGGCGCATGGGCTACCTCCTTTGGTTAATAAGGTCCTCGATTATCGAGACGACCTCGTCGATGGTGTGGGCGGTGGAGTCGACGTGCACGGCGTCCTCGGCGGGCACGAGCGGGGCGACCTCGCGGCTGCTGTCAAGCTTGTCGCGCTTCTTAAGGGCGTCGAGGGTCTCGTCGACCTCGGCTTCGAGCTGCTCGGACGTGAGCGGCTGAGCATCGTTTTGGTGACGCTGCAGCACGCGGCGGCGGGCGCGCTCGCGCGGGTCGGCGGTCAGGAAGACCTTGACCTGCGCGTTAGGGAACACGACGGTTCCAATGTCGCGACCCTCGGCGACGATATCGCGGTCCTCGGCGGCGCGGCGCTGAGTCTCAGCGGTGGTCAGCTCGTACTGAGCCGCGTCCAGCTCCCGGCGGGAGGCTTCCTCCGCAGCCTTGGCCTCCTCCAATTTCCGGTGCATCTCCGATGCCCGGCCATTCAGCCGTTCCAGTTCCGCCGCGCGGCTCAGCACACCGGTGCTGCGGCTGGTAGAGCCGCCGGTCATGGAGCCGCCCCGGTTGATGACCTGTCCGTCCAGCGTCACGATGCGAAAGGCGTTGCGGTACT
>URBA01000063.1 GCA_900545905.1 uncultured Collinsella sp. | reverse complement strand
GTGAAATAGGGACTGATTGAAGCTCTGAGACCGCCAAACAGTCCCTATTTCACCGCAACTTAGAGAGGACGGCCTCGGTCGGTACTGCCGTATCAGCCGAGGCCGCTGCATCGCTAGCGCTGTACGTAGGCGCGGACGAGCTCGAAGGTGTTGCGCACGCCGTCCATGTGGCTACGCTCGTAGTTGTGGCTCGCATACACGCCGGGGCCGATCAGACCATGGCGAATGTCGTAGCCGGCAGAGAGCGTGGCTTCGACGTCCGAACCGTAATGCGGATACACGTCGATAGCGTAATCGAGCTCAAGCTCGCGCGCGATATTGGACAGCGCCGTCACCAGGTCGTAGTTGTACGGACCGCCCGAATCCTTGGCGCAGATCGACACCATGTGCTCGGTGCAGCCTAGGTCGTCGCCCACGCAGCCCATGTCAACGCTGATCATCTCGCGCGTGTCGGCCGGCACGAAGGCGCCGCCGTGGCCCACCTCCTCGTACACGGTAAAGAGCAGCGAAACCTTACGCGAAAGCGTCACCTCGCCAGCGGCGACGGCACGCGCCAAGCCCAACAAAATGGCGGCCGATAGCTTGTCATCCAGGAAGCGGCTCTTAATGTAGCCGCTCTCCGTCACCGTCGTGCGAGGATCCATAGCGATGATGTCGCCGGTCTGAATACCCAGCTCGAGCACATCGTCCTTGCTGTCGACGTTCTCGTCGAGCAAGATCTCCATGTTCTTCTCGATGGTCTTGACCGGCTCGTCGGCCACGTGCGCCGAAGGCTCGATATTGAGGACCACACCCGTGTACACATTGCCGTCACGCGTGTAGACGGTGCAGTTCTCGCCATCGGCCGTAGACCACTGGTGCCCACCAAGCGTCGTGGGACGCAGGCGGCCATTGTCCTTAATGGAACGCACCATGGCGCCTAGGGTATCGACATGGCTCGCCAGTACGAGCGGCTCGCCCTCGCCGCCAAGCTCAACGAGCACGTTACCCTTATTAGAACGCTCAGGCCCAAACCCCATATCGCGCAGGGTCTCCATCAGATAATCAGTCGCCGCACGGGTATAGCCGGTAGGGGAGGCAATAGAAGTCAGCGTCTTAAGCTGTCCTGCGATATAGGAGAGCGTCTCCTCTAGAGAAGCATCAATATTAGAAGTCATATGCATCCTTCCAAGTAAAACTAAGACCGAGTCCCGATTTTAACCGTTCTGCACGTGCAATGCCCCAGGAGCCGAGCCGCCTCCAGACGTCCCCGCACCGGTTTTGTGCACGTGCACGGTTTACAATCTCAATCTTGCATAAATCCTATTGGTATTTGCATAGAAATGAGGCATCTTTTTGCTTCGTCTCAGGGTGCCCCACCTTGGACCGTGCAAAAAACGGAGTATTCAGCACCGTGGGCCCCAACGGCCCCATCACGAACGACAAAACGACGCGGTTACAGCAGTGTTGCAGGTCGTCGCAAAGCAGAAACTCAGTAATAACCCCCTCCACTCATCGATAGCCCGCCCACAATGGCTGTCGATGGGCGCCTGCGGATCACTACCGCCCATTCACAACGTTATGCATTTTTAAGAGCTTGTTGAATACTCCCAAAAATGCACGCAGGGAAGTGCACCACCTATCCGCAGCGGGCAGTACGCCTTGGTTTTGTCCGTCTCAGGGCATCGACGCAGCACAAAAAGCCCCGCCGTGCGTAGCACGGCGGGGCCAGCGGCACGTCAAAAGACCATACACCTACGGGCGAAGGACCACCAAACTGGGCTAGGCAGCCGGGCAGATCTTCTTGAAGAGCTCGATGACGTCGTCGAGCGTTGCCTCGCGCGGGTTACCCGGGAAACAAGCGTCGGCCATGGCGTCCTTGGCCAGGACCTCGATCTCGTCAGCCTTCATGGCCTCGCAGACGTGCGGGATATTCACGTCGGCGGAAAGCTGCTTGACGGCGGCGATAGCGGCGTCGGCAGCCTCGTCGGTGCTCATGCCCGTGGTGTCAACGCCCATGGCGACGGCAACCTTGGCCAGACGCTCGGCGCAAACCGGCTTGTTGAACTCCATGGCAATCGGCAGCAGCATGGCGCAGGCGACGCCGTGCGGGGTGTCGTAGTGAGCGGACAGGGTGTGAGCCATGGCGTGGTCGATGCCCAGGCCAACGTTGGAGAAGCCCATGCCGGCGACATACTGGCCAAGGGCCATGCCCTCGCGGCCGGAGCCGGGCTGGCCGGACTTGGCCTCGGCAACGGAGTCGCGTAGGTTCTCGCTGATCAGCTTGATGGCCTCAAAGTGGAACATGTCGGAGAGCTCCCAAGCGCCCTTGGTGGTGTAGCCCTCGATGGCGTGGGTCAGGGCGTCCATACCGGTGGAGGCGGTGAGGCCGGCGGGCATGGAGGCCATCATGTCGGGGTCGACGACGGCGACCTCGGGGGCGTCGTTGGTGTCGACGCACACGAACTTGCGGACCTTCTCGGGGTCGGTGATGACGTAGTTGATGGTCACCTCGGCAGCGGTACCGGCGGTCGTCGGCACGGCGATGGTGAACACGGCGTGGTTCTTAGTGGGAGCAACGCCCTCGAGGCTGCGGACATCGGCGAACTCGGGGTTGTTGATGATGATGCCGATGGCCTTGGCGGTGTCCATGGAGGAGCCGCCACCGATGGTCACGATAGCGTCAGCCTCGGCGGCCTTGAAGGCCTCGACGCCGTCCTTGACGTTCTGGATAGTGGGGTTGGGCTTGATCTCGGAGTAGAGGCTCCAAGCGATGCCGGCAGCGTCGAGCTCGTCGGTCACCTTAGCGGTAACGCCAAACTTGACCAGATCGGGATCGGAGCAGACGAAAATCTTCTTGTAGCCGCGACGCTGAAGCTCGCCGGGGATCTCCTTGATGGCGCCGGAACCATGATAAGAGATGGTATTGAGAACGAAACGATTAGCCATTGATAGCCTCCCATCGTGTGCGGGGCATCCATTACGCCCCACGCTATGAGTCCCATCCTAACGCTTTTGAAACGAAAAACACGTGAGAACGTCAAATTTGTTAAAGCGTTTCAACAGATGATGAAAAATATTGCGGCAAAGGGACAGCCCCTTTGCCGCATTCGGTTACTTTCGACAGCCCTCTTTCCAAGCCTCGGCCGCAACCTTCCAGCGTAAGCGCAAGTCGCGCTCGCGGTCGATGAACATGATGGCAAACGCGACAAACAGCAGCAAGCTCGCCACGACGATGGCGTGCAGGCCCATGCGCTCAATACACCAGTTGCCCAACACGGCGCCAAACACAAAGGTAAAGATCACGCCAAAGTACAGCAGGCCGTTTTCCAAAAAGCCGCGCCTGTGGGTGATGATGTAATCGTCCACGTTTTGCAGCGCGTTGCGCAAGTTGCCGATGCACATGGTCGTAGCGATGCCGTGACCGTGGATCTTGCGGAAGCTCTCGACCTGCATGCCGCAGGCAAACGAGGTAAGGCAGTTGGCGAGCAGGTTGAAATTGCCGCCCGGGATAAAGCTCACACCCAGCAAGATGACGGCTTCAAAGAACACCGTCACTTGGCGCCAGTGAATCACGCTGCCAAACCGCTCGTGCACCAGGTCGGCAAGCATAATGCCCACGGCAAACGACACCACGGGGAAGAAATAGCGCCCCGCCAGCGCCCAGTTGCCCTCCGAGATGCTCACGCCCACCAGCAAGATGTTGCCCGTCTGCGCGTTGGCGAAAACATGGTCGCGCCCAATGTACGAATACACGTCCATAAAGCCACCGGCGAGCGCCAAGATGATGCCCAGCTCAATAGACTCCGATATCTGTTTGGCACGCTGCATCGTCGTGCATCCTCCTTGTTGACGACCCTCTCGTGCGTTGGCGGAAACATAACCGCCGTTCATACTGTAACCCATTGACAACATGGCGTGCGCGCGAGACGGGTTCTCCAACGCGCAGATACACAGTCTGGAAACAAACGACTGACTCAGCGACGCTCTCACTCACCAGCTCATGTACTCCACCAGTCTTTTTAGCGCCGTCCCAAAAAGACTGGTTACAATTACGTGCAGCATACAGACACCGGGAGGGATCGTGGCAAAAAAGCCTCAGCACGCTCAGAACAGCCAACGCGGACAGCAGGGCAAACAGGGCCAGCAGCAAAAGCGCGGCGGCAAGGCGCAGGGCTCGCGACCCACGCATGCCTCAGCAGCGCCCTCGCGTCCTTGGCGTCCAGGCCGCGATAAGTTCCTCCCCGTCAGCCGCGCCGACATGGATGCACGCGGCTGGGACCAGTGCGACTTTGTCTACATCTGCGGTGACGCCTACGTGGACCATCCCAGCTTTGGCATGGCTATCATCAGCCGCGTCCTCGACGCGCACGGCTACAAAGTTGGCATCATCTGCCAGCCCGACTGGACCGACCCCGCCAGCATCAGCGTGCTCGGCGAGCCGCGCCTGGGCTTCCTCGTCAGCGCCGGCAACATGGACTCCATGGTCAACCACTATTCGGTGACCAAGCACCGCCGCCACACCGACGCCTATACCCCCGGTGGCGAGGAGGGGCACCGTCCCAATCGCGCCGTCACAGTCTACGGCAACCTTATCCGTCAGACGTTCAAGGACGCCCCCATCATCATCGGTGGCATCGAGGCAAGCCTGCGTCGCCTGGCCCACTACGACTACTGGCAGGACAAGCTTAAGCGTTCGGTACTGCTCGACTCGGGCGCCGACATTCTCATCTACGGCATGGGCGAGCACGCGATTGTCGAGATCGCCGACGCGCTCGACGCGGGGCTACCCGTCGACCAGATCACCTATATCAACGGTACCGTCTACCGCACGAGCTCGCTCGACGAGGTCTACGACTACGACCTGCTACCCAGCTGGGACGACCTTGCTGCCGACAAGCTCAACTACGCACGCAGCTTTAACGTGCAGCAGCAGAATATGGACCCCATCACCGGACATCGCCTGGTAGAGCCCTACCCCAACAGCATCTATGTGGTGCAGAACCCGCCATCGGCGACGCTCACCACCGACGAGATGGACGAGGTAGCCGAGCTCCCCTACGCACGCGACTGGCATCCCGACTACGACGCGGCAGGCGGCGTGCCGGCCTTTGCCGAGATTAAGTTTTCCATTAGCTCCAACCGCGGCTGTTTTGGCGAGTGCTCGTTTTGCGCCCTCACCTTCCACCAAGGCCGCGTGCTGCAGATGCGCAGCCATGACTCGATCATGCGCGAGGCCGAGCTGCTCACGCGCGATCCCGAGTTTAAGGGCTACATCAACGACGTGGGCGGACCGACGGCTAACTTTAGCCGCCCGGCCTGCGACAAGCAGCTCAAGCACGGCGTGTGCAAGAACAAGCGCTGCCTGTGGCCGAGTGTGTGCAAGAACATGGTGGTCGACGAGAGCGGCTACACGCAGCTGCTGCGCGACCTGCGTCAGCTGCCGGGCGTCAAGAAAGTCTTTGTCCGCAGCGGCATCCGCTTTGACTACACCATGGCCGATGCCTCGGACGAGTTTTTGCGCGAGCTGCTGGAGCACCATGTCTCGGGCCAGCTGCGCGTAGCGCCCGAGCACGTGAGCGACGCGGTACTGTCCGTGATGGGCAAGCCGAGCCGCGCCGTCTACGACGCGTTCTGCCGCAAATTTGAACGCCTGAACCGCGAATACGGACTCAAGCAGTACGTGGTGCCGTATCTGATCTCGAGCCATCCCGGATCGACGATGAAGGAAGCCGTGGACCTTGCCGAGGCCGTGCGCGACATGGGCTACATGCCCGAGCAGGTGCAGGACTTCTACCCCACACCGTCCACTATGTCGACCTGCATGTACTACACCGGCGTGGATCCGCGCACCATGGAGCCGATCTATGTGGCGCGCGACCCGCATGAGAAGGCCATGCAGCGCGCGCTCATCCAGTATCGCAAGCCCGAGAACTACAAGCTGGTGCGCGAGGCGCTAGAGAAGGCCGGGCGTCGTGATCTGATCGGCTATACCAAGCATTGCCTGATTCGCCCCGTGCCGCCACGCCCGGGCGAGACGTCTGCCGGCGGTGGGCATGGCACCGGCAAGAAGGGCGGCAAGGCCCACGGTGACGCCGCCGGCAAGGGGCCCAAGGGCAGCAAGGGTCACGGCGGTATGTCCCGCGCGCAGAACACTGCCGGTCGCAATCGCGCGGCACAGGGGCGTCAGGGCGCCAACGGAGGCGGCAGACGCAACTAGCGCGGCGAGGCGGCATGCCGCCGTTGGCGACACGACACGCCCCACCAATAAAATGCCGCTCGCTGGGGCGTCGCAGAACGATTCCCCGGCGAGCGGCCGATTAATATTGTCTATCTCAAAACGTCGTTACTTTTTGTCGAAACGACCATAGAGCGCAAACGAGAGCGCCGCAGAGATAACCCAAGTCAAAGCGATGCAGACGACAATCATGATCAGGTTCATGGGATTGCCGCTTGGATCGGCATAAACGGGCAACGAGGTAATGCCGGGCATAACAAAGCCGAAGCACTTTGCGCCGAGAACAACGGTAAGCGCACCGCCAATGCCATCCGCAATCATCGCAGCGATAAGCGGAGTCCTGTTAGGAACCTGAACGGTAAACAAGGCGGGCTCGGAAATTCCCATAAATGCTGAGAAGGCGCACGTCATTGCAGCGGACTTGAGCTTTTCGTCGGCCATGCGCAGGGCTGCACCAAAAGACGCACCGCTTTCGGCGAGGTTATGGCAGAAAGAGATCGGGAGCAGATAGTCATACCCAAGCGTTGCGATATTGGAAATCTGGATAGGGCTCGTTGACTGATGCATGCCGAAGAGCACGATAAGCGGCATAAAGAAGCCCAGCAGAAAACCGGCAACGGGGCCTAACGTCGAGAATAGCCAGACGATACCGTTGGCAAGACCAAGACCGCACCAGGCACCAATCGGAGCGAGCACAAACAGGTTGACGGGAATCACGATAGCAAGGGAGAGCGCCGGAACGACAACGAGCTTAAAAAGATCCGGCACGACTTTGTCGATTGCACGATATACAAAAGACAAGCCAATGACGCCAAAGATAACCGGGAACACGGAATCGGCGTAGCTAAAAATCGGCACCGCAAAACCGAACAGCGCAAGGGGCGTCTCGCCCGTACCGACAGCGTTGACAATGGTCGGGTACATCAGCGATCCGGCAACACAAAGCGCAAGCGAACGGTTGACCCGGAACTTATCAGCTGTAGACATTGCCAGCAAAAACGGCAAGAAGTAGAACGGGATATCCGAAATCATATTGAATATCGCAAAGTCGCCGGCACCCGTGTCGATTCCAAAAGCCGCGATAGCAGCCAGGATGCCCTTTACGATGCCTCCCGCCACCAGTGCGGGAATGATAGCGGAAAAGATGCCGGTGATGATATCGAATACGCGAGCCGAACCTTTTTGGAGCTCAGGCTGCTCGGCGTCGGCGGAGACCTCGCCACCCATCCTGTCACCTAGCATGGGCTCCAATTCGTCATATACCGACCCCACGCTGGCGCCGATGATAACTTGCCACTGTCCGTCTTTAACCTGCGCGCCCAAGGCGCCGTCAAGCGTCTTAAGGGCCTCCAGGTCTGCCTTGCTATCGTCCTTCAGGTTGAATCTGAGCCTTGTAATGCAGTGCGTTGCCATAACAACGTTATCGGCGCCGCCCACGAGCTCGAGGAC
>URBA01000062.1 GCA_900545905.1 uncultured Collinsella sp. | reverse complement strand
CGTCAGATGTGTATAAGAGACAGATAAGGCTGCAGCCCGCGCCTGGGATGCAATGGTTTACCAAATCTGCAAGTGGATCGGCGAGATGGCCTGTGTGCTGAAGGGCGACGTCGACGGCATTTTGCTCGGAGGCGGCATGGTCCACAGCAAGGAGCTTGTTGCCTCGATTGAGGAATGCTGCTCTTGGATCGCCCCCGTGTCGGCTTATCCCGGCGAGTTCGAGCTCGAGGCGATGGCGTCTGGCGCCTGCCGCGTGCTCGATGGTGTCGAGGAAGCGCTCGTGTACAGCGGAGAGCCCGTGTTCACCGGATTCAACGACTGATAGTGCTGTGTTTGGGGCGGCCGCTGGTGATGTCTGGCCGCTCCGACCCTTTTCTCTAAGTGTAAGGATGGATCATGGATAAAACCAAGATCAAGTACCTGGTGGGCATTTATGCTGCCGCCATGTGCATTATGGGCATGTTGGTGCCCGTCCCCATCGTGGCCTCTGTCGCGGCGGCGTTTCCCAACGAGAACATCGCTGCCGTTCAGATGATCATCGGCATCATCCCGTTGATGATGGCACTGTCCGCCATGCTCGTCTCTTCACAGCTTGCCTCTCGCGTGTCCAAGAAGAAGACGACGCTCGTCGGTCACGTTATCGTGATGCTGGCAGGCGCCTCGGTGCTGGTGTTCCACGACTCGCTCGGCCAGGTCTTAGCGGCTTCTGCTGTCATGGGCCTTGGTCTCGGCGCCGTCCAGAACTCGACCGACGCCTTGATCGCCGACTATTTCGGTGGCAAGCAGCGCTCGTTTGTCATGGGCATCTACTCCACTTTTGTTGCACTGGGCGGCATTATCTGGACGATGGTTTCCGGCATCTTGGGTTCTGCCGAGTGGTTCCACAGCTATGCGGCGTACTTCATCATGATCATTTTCATCGTGATCGAGGCTGTTTGCCTTCCCGAGGGTCATCTTGAGCCCAAGCGCAAGGTCAATGTGTTTGCCAATATGCCTAAAGAGGTCGCGATTATCACGCTCATGAGCTTTGTGTTCGTACTTACGTTCCAGCTCTTCAGCTCCAACGTTTCGCTGCTTGTTGTGGGTCGCGGCTTTGGCGGTACCGTGGAGGCCGGTCTTGCCTCTACCGTTATGACCGTTGCCGGTATTGCGGCTGGTCTTCTGGTCGGTCCGCTGTTTGCCAAGTTCAAGAACCTGGCTATGCCGATCGCGTGGGGCGTGACGCTCGTTGGCCTGGGCCTGACGCTGGTTGCGCCCGCCTTTATGGTGCTGTGCGTTGCGGGCTTTGTCGTTGCGCTGGGCAAGGAGACCTACGTGCCGCTGGAGGGCAATTTTGCCGCCGGCAACTCTGCCCCCGAGGGACGTGCGTTTAACCTCGCCATTGGCATGGCCGGCATCAACTTTGGCATGGCACTGTCTCCCATTGTGTTTGAGGCCGTGACGTCGCCGTTTGGTTCAACGATTGACCAGAAGTTCATCGCCGGCATGATCGTCTGTGCGGCTTGTGTCGTCTTTGGCGCCATTAAGTATCGCAAGCTCACCCCGGCCCAGCTTGCCGAGGCCGAGAAGATGGCGGCCGGCGGCGAGGCGGAGTAGCCGCTCGAGTAGCTGTTTTGCCGCACATCATGTTTTATCGGGGCCGCCGACATATGCCGGCGGCCCTCTTTCTATCAATGACTTTGAAAGGCTTACGGCTATGAAGTTACCTGTCAGGCGCGTTATCGGTATTCTCAACGGCTTCTTTAATCCGCTATTGCTTTGCGCATTTCTCCCCATCATTGAAGGGACATCTGGCTTGGATCTGACGAGTCCCACGGGCTTTTGGGGGCAACTTATCGTGGCCACGGTGATCGCCGAGGTTCTGAGCGCACTCCCGCTGTTTGGCAAAACGGTTGGTATGTGCCTGGACTTTTTTGGTTTTGAGCAGGGGAGTGCATCACACAAGATTGCCGGTACGGTCATCGGTGCCACGCTCCTTTTTATGGTGATCGGTTTTGGTGAGATTGCCTTCCAGGGAGGATTCGGAACGATTGCAGGCCGTACGTTCTTCGCGCGTTGGGCAGGCCTTGTCACAAAGGGATGGGCTTTTGTGGTTATCGCCGGCGTGCTGCTCGATCCCTTTACAGCGGCTCTCGGCCGCATGATAGCTCGCGAAGAGAAGAAATAGCTCCTCGCCCATCGAATGCCGGCGGACGGGGCGCCGGGGCTGTAGTCTTCCGAGCGTTTGCAGTCCTGTCGCTCCGTCCGCCGGCATTCGACCGCAACATGTTGGTCAAGCATAATCTTTTGGATTCTTTTGGCGTGAGCAGCTTGGTTTTAGTAGGATTTGTCAGCGGCTTGACTAAGGGGGTTTTATAACTGCCATGCAGGTAGCCGTGTTGGTAACGTTTTACCGACTTGCCAAGAACCCCTCATAATTAATGCGTCTGCAAAATGACTAATTGCTTTGACCTGCTGAAACACTATATGTTGTGTTTGACCTAAAAAAAGAATACAGGATATAGATGCATCTTTGTCGTATGATAGATGGCGGACAGAGAACGAAGACCTTATTCGTCCCCTTCGGACACGCCTTTGAGCTGCTTGATCGGCCGCGAGGATTGTCCGCATGAGGACCTATGGTTTATCGAGAACACAGATTGCGCGACGGCGCCGCAAGACAGGGGCAAGCCCTGCCGGGCATCGTTTGGCTCTGAAGCGCAATGAGGCTACGACGCGAAAGAGGCAAGAGGATGAAGATCATCAAGCGCAGCGGCACCGAGGTTGTCTTTGACATCGATAAGATTGTCAATGCCATCCGCGCCGCAAACTTGGAGGTCGAGGAGAGCTCTCGTCTTACCGACCGCCAGGTGGTTTACGCGGCACAAAACGTCGCCGAGGCATGCGAGAACGCGGGCCACACCGTGTCGGTCGAGGAGATTCAGGATCTGGTCGAGGACGAGATTATGCGTCTCGACTGCTACGAGGTCGCTCGCCATTACATCATCTATCGCTATGTTCAGAGCCTGAAGCGCCAGAAGAACACGACCGACGACAAGATTCTGTCGCTGATTGAGTGCAACAACGAAGAGGTCAAGCAGGAGAACTCCAACAAGAACCCGACCGTCAATTCCGTTCAGCGTGACTACATGGCCGGCGAGATCTCCAAGGACCTGACCCAGCGTGTGCTGCTGCCCCAGGAGATTGTGGATGCTCACAATGAGGGTCTGATTCACTTCCATGATTCGGACTACTTTGCCCAGCACATGCATAACTGCGACCTGGTGAACCTGGAGGACATGCTCCAGAACGGCACTGTTATCTCGGGTACGCTGATCGAGAAGCCGCACAGCTTCTCGACCGCCTGCAACATCGCGACGCAGATTATCGCCCAGGTTGCTTCCTCCCAGTACGGCGGCCAGTCTATTTCGCTGACCCATCTTGCCCCCTTTGTTGAGGTGAGCCGTCAAAAGATTCGCGGCGAGGTCGCTCGCGAGCTTGAGGAGCTCGGCGTTTCCGCATCTCCCGAAAAGGTCCGCGAGGTTGTTGAGGACCGTCTGCGTGACGAGATCCGTCGCGGCGTTCAGACGATTCAGTATCAGGTCGTGACCCTTATGACCACCAATGGCCAGGCGCCGTTCGTGACGGTCTTTATGTATCTCAATGAGGCCCGTACGCCCCAGGAGAAGCATGACCTTGCCATGATCGTGGAGGAGACGCTCCGTCAGCGCTATGAGGGCGTTAAGAACGAGGCCGGCGTTTGGATTACCCCGGCATTCCCCAAGCTTATCTATGTACTCGAGGACGATAACGTTCACGAGGATTCCCCGTACTTCTACCTGACCCAGCTGGCTGCCAAGTGCACCGCCAAGCGCATGGTTCCCGACTACATCTCCGAGAAGAAGATGCGCGAGCTCAAGCTGTCGAAGGGCGAGACCGCCGGCAACGGCGACTGCTATACCTGCATGGGCTGCCGCAGCTTCTTGACGCCCGACCGCTCGGGCAACGGCTTTAACAACGTTGCCAACGCGCTGAACTACGACCCGAACAAGCCCAAGTACTATGGTCGCTTTAACCAGGGCGTTGTGACCATTAACCTGCCCGATGTCGCGCTGAGCTCGCATCAGGACATGGACAAGTTCTGGAAGATCTTCGACGAGCGCCTTGAGCTGTGCCACCGCGCCCTGCTGTGCCGTCATGAACGTCTGATGGGTACGCTTTCTGACGCCGCACCGATTCTTTGGCAGTACGGTGCCCTCGCCCGCCTGAAGAAGGGCGAGACGATCGATAAGCTGCTCGTGGGCGGTTACTCCACCATTAGTCTGGGTTATGCCGGCTTGTATGAGTGCGTCAAGTACATGACGGGCCACAGCCACACCGAGAAGGAGGGCACGCCCTTTGCCATGGCCGTCATGCAGCGCATGAACGACAAGTGCGCCGAGTGGAAGGCCGAAAGCGATATTGACTTCTCGCTGTACGGTACCCCGCTTGAGTCGACGACCTACAAGTTCGCCAAGTGCCTGCAGCGTCGTTTTGGCATCATCCCGGGCGTGACGGACAAGGGCTACATCACCAACAGCTACCACGTCCACGTGTCCGAGGAGATCGACGCATTCGACAAGCTCAAGTTCGAGGGTATGTTCCAGCAGCTTTCGCCGGGCGGTGCCATCTCCTATGTCGAGGTTCCCAACATGCAGGACAACCTCAAAGCTGTCATTCGCGTGATGCAGTACATCTACGACAACATCATGTACGCCGAGCTCAACACCAAGAGCGATTATTGCCAGGTGTGCGGTTACGACGGCGAGATCAAGATTGTCGAGGATGACGGCAAACTGGTGTGGGAGTGCCCCAATTGCGGCAATCGTGACCAGGAGAAGATGAACGTCGCCCGTCGTACGTGCGGCTACATCGGTACCCAATTCTGGAACCAGGGCCGAACCGAGGAGATCCGCGACCGCGTGCTGCATCTCTAATAACCATCCCAGGCTGCCCCGTAGCGAGGCCCCGGACCTTTACTCGCTATTTCGAACAGTCCTGGCTCACGACGGAGGCGCCACTGGCGCCTCCTGTTCGTGCGGAACTCATATCGAGTAAAGGTCCGGGGCCTCGCTACGGGGCAGCCAAGTTGATGTAGCTGAGATGCAGCATGCGGTCTGCTCACTCCTCGAAGTTCTTTGCGGAAATGAGTTGACTTGCAACAACGCTTTGCTTGCGATGACGGTTGGGCTGCAACACAGTTTTTATTGGACCTTGAACCCTATACTCGATGTTCGCTTCGTTCATTGAGTTACCCTTTGCATGAGGCCGGGACATATCGTCCCGCCCGCAGTTTCGCAGGCCGAAGGCCGAGAATGTTTGAGGACGGGATGATATGTCCCGGCCTCCCGGGAGAGTTACTTATGAACTACGCGAACATTAAGTATTTCGACATTGCTGATGGGGAAGGCGTTCGTACTTCTCTGTTTGTGAGCGGGTGCCGTCGCGGGTGCAAGAATTGCTTTAACTCCGTCGCGTGGGACTTTGCCGCGGGTGAAACGTTCGATCGTGCCGTCGAGGACAAGATTATCGAGAGCCTCGACCATCCCTTTATCGATGGCCTGACGATTCTGGGCGGGGAGCCTATGGAACCCGAGAACCAGACGGGGCTCGTTGATTTCATTGAGCGTGTTCGTGCCACTTATCCTGTGGATTCGGGGAAGACCATTTGGTGCTTTACCGGCGACGTGCTTGAGGAACTTATGCCGGGCGGTCGTCATCATACCGAGGTGACGGACCGCATTCTCGCCTGCCTCGATATGTTGGTGGATGGCCCGTTTGTTCAGGATCTGTACGATATCTCGTTGCGCTTTAGGGGCTCGAGTAACCAGCGCGTGATCGATATGAACGCTACGCGCGCCCGTGCTGAGCGCGAGGGCGTTGCGCTTTGCGACGCTGTGGAGCTTTGGCGGGACGATCCGGTCTATTCGACCCATACTATGTAGCTTGTGGCCGATGCCAAAGGGCGTGGTACCATAGCGCGAACGCAAAATCGGAAAAGTGAGGCCCAGATGGTCGATCAGGAAAAAGTCGAGGCCGCCATTAAGCTGTTGCTTGAGGGCATAGGCGAGGACCCAACTCGTGAGGGCCTGCTGGAGACCCCGGCGCGCGTTGCCCGTATGTATGGTGAGATCGCCGGCGGTATGGACCAGAGTGCCGAGGAGCACCTGTCCAAAACCTTTGCCGTCGCTTCGAACGATTTGGTTATCGAGCGCGACATCACGTTCTACTCGCTGTGTGAGCACCATCTGCTGCCGTTTTATGGCAAGGCCGCCATTGGCTATATCCCTAACGGTCGGGTGGCTGGGCTTTCCAAACTCGCCCGCACGGTTGAGGTTTATGCCCGCCGTCTGCAGCTGCAGGAGCAGCTGTGTGCGCAGGTTGCCGACGCCCTCATGGATTATCTCGCTCCCCAGGGAGCGATTGTGCTCATGGAAGCTGAGCATATGTGCATGACCATGCGCGGCGTGCAAAAGCCCGGCACCAAGACCGTGACGCTCGCTCGCCGCGGCGTCTTTGAGACCGACCCCGCGCTCGAAGAGCGTTTCTTTAGGATGCTGGGACGCTAACTATGAGAGTCGTCAACGACTTTACATCGAATACTGACGAGGGAACGCCGCGTCGCGGTTTTATGGCTTCGGGCCTGGCGCCTTTTGGCGTCATGCCTCGCATTGATTACATTTGTGCCAACGGGCTGTTCCGTCGGCACCTGGGCAACATTGCACAGTTGGAATCGGGGCGCATCTTCTGCCGCCACGGTATTGATCATCTTCTCGATGTCGCTCGCATTATGTGGATCAAGAATCTTGAGGAACAGCTCGGATTTGATCGAGAGGTCATCTATGCCACGGCACTTCTTCATGATATCGGCAAAGATGAACAGTATGAATCGGGTATATCCCATGATGTTGCAAGCGAGCGCGTCGCTGATGCGATTCTCGGTGGCATGCCCGATGACGTGGCGTTTGAGCCGGCCGATGCCGCAGCCATTAAGACGGCCATTCTGGGCCATCGAAAGCTGCGCGTGAACAGCCAACCGCTTGAGCGTTTGCTCTATGCAGCCGACAAAGCGTCGCGCGCCTGCTTTGCATGCCCCGCGCGCAATGCTTGCAACTGGAGCGATGATAAAAAGAACCTGTCGATTCGCGTGTAGTTAGTTTGCGCGGTCGGGGTTCTAAACGAAGGAGACGATCGCGATGAGCAACAAGAAACTGCCCGAGAATGCAACCAAGACTGAAGGCGCCGAGCTCGCCCGCCGTGGAAGGGGCGAAATATCCACCGCAACGGCGGTGCCCCACGTGAGCTATGACGATCTGCGCCATGCCGACCGTATCACCGTTGAAGGTCTTGAGGTTTTTGCTAACCATGGCGTGTATCCCGAAGAGAACGCGCTGGGCCAGAAGTTCATCGTGTCCCTGGTGCTCTATGCCGACCTGCGTGCAGCGGGGGAGCACGATAACCTGGACGCCTCGATTGACTACGGCTCGGTGTGCCACGATGTCGATGGCTATCTGCGTGAGCATACGTTTAAGCTTATCGAGGCTGCAGCCGAGGGTGTGGCCCAGATGCTGCTGCGTCGTTACCCCCTGCTGCTTGGCGTGCACGTTAAGCTCGATAAGCCTTGGGCGCCCGTCGGTCTTCCCCTGGCAAGCTGCGGTGTCGAGATCGAGCGCGTGCGCTAACCGGTTCTAATACTGTCTCTTATACACATCTCCGAGCCCACGAGACTACGCTGCA
>URBA01000061.1 GCA_900545905.1 uncultured Collinsella sp. | reverse complement strand
TACGAGATGCAGCGTAGTCTCGTGGGCTCGGAGATGTGTATAAGAGACAGGCCCTCGCCCACGGCGCAGATCACTGTGGTGGCAGACAGCTCGACGGTCTCGCCCGTGGCGACGGGGCTGCGACGGCCGCTTGCATCCGGCTCGCCAAGCTCCATAACGTCGCAGGTCAGCACGGCGCCGTTAAGCGCCTTGGGGGCCAGCAGCTCGCAGAACTCAACGCCATCGGCAAGAGCAAGATCAAGCTCTTCCTCGTCAGCGGGCATCTGCTTCTTGGTGCGGCGATACACCAGGCGCACGTTCTTCACGCCTGCCAGGCGCTTGGCCACGCGGGCGGCGTCCATGGCGGTGTTGCCGGCGCCAATGACCACGACGTCCTCGCCCAGCTCGAGTTTCTCGCCCTTCTTGGCGGCCTCGAGGAACTCCAGCACATCGAGCTCGGCACCCTCGCCTAGGCCCGCAGAGCCGGGCATCCAGGCACCGGTGGCCACGACCACGTCGGTAAAGCCCTGGGCCTTGAGCTCGTCAATGGACTCCACGCGGGCGTTGAGCTGAACCTTGGCACCAAAGGCCAGGCAAAGCTCGGCGTCGTGGGAGATATCGTCGCTGGCAATACGGAACTCGGGGATCACGTGACGGACCACGCCGCCGAGCGAATCGCGGGCCTCAAAGATAGTGACGGGCACGCCAGCGCGCGTCAGGAAGAACGCCGCCGCCAGGCCGGCCGGGCCGCCGCCGATAACGGCAACGTTGCGCTCGCCGTCGTTGGTGATGGTCTGGGCGCGCAGCTTGGGCAGCACGGCGGTCATGGCCTCGCGGGCGGCCTTGAGCTTGCTGGCGCGGATCTGGGCGCCCTCGGGCTCGTAGAATGCACGCTCGCAGGCACGGCCGCAGGGATGCGGGCAGATGGTGCCGGTAATGAACGGCAGGGCGTTGCGCTCGATGATGATGTTGAGTGCGTCCTCGTAGCGACCCTCGTCAACAGCCGCCAGGTAGGCGGGGATATCCTGCTGGATGGGGCAGCTCGTGCGGCACGGCGTGGTAAAGCAGTCGGAAAGCGGGCTCTTACCGGCGACCTTGCGGTCGGGCAGCGGGCGCAGTGGCTTCTTGTAGA
The DNA here is from genome assembly GCA_900545905.1 of uncultured Collinsella sp. Taxonomy (GTDB): domain Bacteria; phylum Actinomycetota; class Coriobacteriia; order Coriobacteriales; family Coriobacteriaceae; genus Collinsella. The sequence continues at coordinate 6,660 of URBA01000061.1, read as the reverse complement.
GCGGGTTGGTGAGCGAGTCGGTCTGGATCGCAGTCACGGCCTCGAGCGAAATGCCCTCAAACGGCTTGCCGTCCAGGTCGGTAAACTCGCCGGCCATCTGGCTAAAGCGCTCGTATCCACCGGGCTTGAGCACGTCGGTCGCCAGGGTAACGGGCCAAATGCCGGCGTTATACAGGGCGCGGATGTTGTAGACCGTGGCGCCGCCGGAGTAGCTGATGCGCAGCTTGCCATCGAACTGCTCGGTAATGCGGCGGGCAGCCTCGATGGTCAGCGAGAACAGCGAACGACCGGACATGTACATCTCGGTGGAGGGCAGCTCGTTCCTCGTCACGTCGACGGGGAACGTGTTGGTCAGCTTGACGCCAAACTCCAGGCCGCGCTCGGCGCACAGGGCAATCAGGCGCTCGAACATGGGCACGGCGTCGGCCCACTGCAGGTCCTCGCGGAAGTGCGTGTCATCGAAGACGATGTAGTCAAAGCCCAGCTCGTTGAGGCGCTGACGTGCAAACTCATAGCCCAGCAGCGTGGGGTTGCACTTGATGTAGGTGTTGAGGCCCTTCTCGGTGATCAGATAGGTCGCGATGCGCTCGATCTCCGCCGGCGGGCAGCCATGCAGCGTAGACTCGGTGATGGAGTTGGACACGCGCGCCGGGATGGACTCGACAAACGCGGCGTCGACATGCTCAAACTTGTCCAGGTTGGCGAGCGCCCATGCGCGGCACTCGTTCCAGACGTCGGAGCCGCTGGCGTCCTTCATGCCCTCAATGTAGGCATCGACCTTGGGGCTCTTAATACCCTCCAGGTCATAGCCCACCGACATGTTGAAGACAAAGCCGTCCGGGCTGCCCAGACCATACTCGCGAGCGATCAGGTGACAGGCAAACCATGCCTTCACGTACTCGGCAAAGGCCTGCGGAACCTCGAGCTCGGTCGACCATTCGCAGTTGTAGCACTCGTCCTGCGCCACGATGCAGGGCTTGTTGACGCAACGGGAAAGCTCCTCGCCGTCCATAACCTGAACGGTCTTGAGCTCAAAGAAGCGAGAACCGGCCACATAAGAGGCCACGATGTTCTGGGCAAGCTGCGTGTTGGGGCCGGCGGCCGGGCCAAACGGAGTCTCGATGCGCTCGTCAAAAATGGGAAGCGCTCCCTCCTGGTTGGCCGTGACCATCTTGCGCACGCCAAAGATGGCGCCCTGAGTCTTGTGCTCCTCGATGATCCAGTTCATCAGCTGCGAAAACGGGATCGGCCTCATGATGTCGCTCATAATGAGCTCCTCTCTGTAACGCCCGGCGAGACCGCGCGGCGGGCGCAAATACGGTGTAGCGCTAGCACAGCGCCGGCGACCCCGCGGAGGCCGCCTATACGTGCGTCGGATGCGGCGAAACATCCGACGCACGCGAATCTACTTGTGAATTAGTAGGCGCGATCGTTGAGCGTGCTCCAGAGCTTCTTGGACTCAGCCATGGTCCACGCGTTGATCTTTTCCTCATCGATACCGACAAACTCGCGATCCTTGTACAGGACGCGGCCGTTGATGATGGTGGTGCGGCAGTTTTTGCCCATCATGCCAAAGAGCATGTGGCCGTCGATGTTCTCCTCGCTCAGCGGCGTAAAGGGCTTGTAGTCCATAACGATGACGTCGGCGGCAGCGCCAGCCTCGAGCACACCGAGCTTGCGATCGAAGTACTTGCTCGCCATCTTGGCGTTGTTCTCGAACAGCATGGTCATGGCCTCGCACCAGCCCACGTTGGGCATGGCGGCGTTGTGGCGCTGAATGATCAGGAAGACCTTAAGGCTCTCGAGCATATCGTGGGTGTAGGCGTCGGTGCCCATGCACACGGGGATGCCGCGACGGAAGAATTCGAGCACGGGGGCGCAGCCCACGGCGTTTCCCATATTGGATTCGGGGTTGTTGACGAGCCAGGTGCCGGACTCCTTGACGATATCCATCTCGGCAGGCGTCACGTGGATGCAGTGGCCGAGCATGGTGTCGGGACCCAGCAGGTTGTGCTGCAGCAGGCGCTCGACGGGACTGATACCGCCGCGGTTGAGGCGGGAATCCCACACATCGTTCATGCCCTCGCACACGTGGATGTGGAAGCCGGTCAGGCCGTTGTTGGCCTCGGCCATCTTGTCCATGGTCTCGTCCGACAGCGTAAAGGTGGCGTGACCGCCAAACATGGCGGCGATCATGTGGTTGTCGTTATCGCGACGCTCCTTGGCGGCCCACTGGGCAAACTCGGCGTTCTCGGCAATGGCCTGGTCGCATTTTTCCTGGCCGCGGCGATCGGAGACCTCGTAGCACAGGCACGAACGCATGCCCAGCTCCTGAGCTGCATCCTTAATGGTAAAGAGGCTGCCCGGGATCTCGCAGAAGCTCGCGTGGTGATCGAAGATCGTGGTGACGCCATCGCGGATGGAGTCCAAGATCGTGGCATAGGCGCTGGCCTTGGTGCCGTCGAGCGTCAGGTTGTCGTCAATCTTCCACCACTGCTGCTCAAGATTCTCCAGGAAGTTGGTGGGGTTGCAGCCCTTAATGGCAAGGCCGCGGGCCAGACCCGAGTAGATGTGGGTGTGGCAATTGATGAGTCCGGGCATGATGAGGTTGCCCTGGGCGTCGACGTACTCGGCATCCGGGTACTTGGCCTTGAGCTCGCGCTCGGGGCCCACTTCGACGATCGTATCTCCGTCAATGGCGACCGCACCGTTGGGAATAAACGGAGTCTGAGCGTTGCGGGTAAAAACGGAACCGTTAGCGACCAGAAGCATAAATGCTCCCTTCAACATCAGAGGCGGGGTTTGACACCTCTGACATGGCGGAAGTGCGAAGCGCCGGCCTACACCGGAAACGGGCCCTCTCCCGTCAACGCTTCACCAAAGGGACAAGCCCTTTGAAGTGCGGCTTGGCGCCGCATGGCGCCGGCGGACGAGGCGATGCGTCCGCCGGCGAATAGCACCGAATTGGCTACTTCTTGCTCTCGGGCAGGACCAGATCCACAGCGGCATCCTTGGCGGCATCGATGTGCTGAGCCACGACCGGCGTCTGCGGAAGGATCAGGTTAAGGACAATGGCCATGATGGCGGTGGGGGTTACGGCATTGGAGCCGATGACGGTGGACACCCAGGCGGGCATACCCTCGCCGGCAAGGCAACCGCTGGCCATCCAGATACCCAGGCCAAAGACGACGGAGGTGCCGACGATGGTGGTAGTGCGCTGCGTGAGGCCCTCGCGGGTGAACATGCGCACACCGTTCATGGTGATGGTGCCAAAGACGCCGACGGTCGCGCCGCCGATGACGGGCTGCGGGATAGCGGAAAGGACGGCAGAGAGCTGCGGGAACAGACCGGCGATGGCAAAGACGGCCGCGATGATCACAAAGACCCACTTGTTGACGACCTTGTTGGAGCAGATGATGCCCACGTTCTGGCCAAGGGCGCTGGTGGGAAGACCGCCCAGCAGGCCGCCGACCATAGAGGTGAGGCCCTGGGACACGATAGCGCCGGAGAGCTCGCGCTCGGTGGGCATACGGTCGATGGAGCCCAGGCAGGCGGCGGAGACGTCACCGATAACCTGGATGGCAACCATGGGGAACACAACAGCGAGGGTAATGCAGACTTCGGGATCAAACTCGAGCGCGTAGGGCATGAGCTTGGGAAGGGCGAAGACCTGAGCGGTGGCGACGCTGGAGAAGTCGATCATGCCAAAGGGGATGGAGACGATCATGCCAACGATCATGCCAAAGAACACAGATCCCAGCTTGAGCGTGCCCTTGCCAAAGTTGGCGAGCGCAAAGACCACGGCGAAGGTGATAAGAGCGACGCACCAGGCCTGCGGGGTGCCCCACAGCGGCGTACCCATACCGCCGGCCATATACTTGACGGCCGTGGGATAGAGAGAGACGCCAATGGAGAAGATGACCGTACCGGTCACGACGGGCGGGAACAGCCACTTAATCTTGCTGTAGGCCAAACCAAAGAGGACCGCGACGGCACCGCCGACAATCTCGCCACCCAGCAGCGCACCAAAGCTAAAGCCCGAGGCACCCATGGCCTGCAGGGCCGGCAGAAACGCGAACGAAACGCCCATGACGATGGGCAGGCCGCCGCCGATGCGACGGAAGGGAGCGAAGGCCTGAAGGGCCGTGTCGATTGCCGAAAGAATGAGCGCAACCTGAATGATGTCGGTGCTCTGCTGGCTATTAAAGCCGTAGACGCCGGCCATGATGACCGCCGGGGTAATGATGCCGGCAAACGATGCCAGTACGTGCTGAAGGGCACACGGGATCATTTCCTTAACGGGAGGCATGCCTTCGCGAGTGAACAGGGCTTCAGTGCCGTTCGTAACCGTCTCCTGGGTCATTTGACCACCAATCCTCGAAGTAGTTGTTTTCGCATCTAACGCTCTATTGTGACGCAGTGCGGGGTTGAGGTTGTGCCTTCGTTGCATATCGTATTAAAGATGATTCTCATTCTCAATAATAATTTTTTGTTATCAGACTATTCTTCAGCTGAGATAACGCATTTCCGCAGGTCAGGAAAGTGTCTGATCAAAATAACATCTTACTTTTCTTTTGGTCGACCGTTTACCGCCAAATTCCTACCGCTCGTCCGTATTACGCAATGTACCTGCGAATATGTGAATCAATAGACACCGTGTTACCATGAGAAAAAATTGTTATGAACATTTCCGATTTCACCCAAAGGAGTTGCCCGTGAACGAGACCGTACGCCGCTTTTTGCCGATGGTCGATTTTCTGGAGCAGATACTCGGCAAAAACAGCGAAATCGTGCTGCACGATTTCTCGGATCCCGACCACGCCATCGTCGATATTCGCAACGGCATCGTGAGCGGCCGCAAGGTCGGCGGCCCCGCCACCGATCTGGCGCTCAAGATCATGCACGACCCCAAGTATCGCGACCTGCCGTTTATTACGGGCTACGAGGGGCGCGGTGCCGGCGGCAAGACGTTGGAGTCGGCGACGTACTTTATCCGCGAGAATGACGAGATCGTCGGCATGCTCTGCGTCAACACCGATCTTTCCACGATACGCTCCATCAACGCCATGACTCAGCAGCTCATGGCCTGCTTCGACGCTGTGCCAAGGCAGGCGGAGCCCGCGTCTATCGAGGTCGAAAGTCTTTCGGAGTCTACGCAGGAGCTCATCGACCGCAGTATTTCCGAGTTGCTGAGCGCGCGCGGGCTGGATGTAGCGTCGCTTGGTCAGAGCGACCGCGTGGACGTCATTCGCCACCTCAACGGCAACGGAGTGTTCATGCTCAAGGGTGCCGTGGCCTGCGCCGCCACCGCACTGGGCATCTCGGAGCCCAGCGTCTACCGCTATCTGCAAAAAGTCCGCAAGGAAGGCTAACCCGCTGACTCCTTGGGGACGGAGGAAAACGGATCATTTTTGTCGCATCGCTTGACAAAAGACCCTGCAGTTCAAACGCACTGCAGGGTCTTTTTTGCATGTCATGTTTTGTTGTTGCCAACGCCTTAGAGAGCGGCGACGACCTCGATCTCGACCAGACCGCCGGCCGGAAGAGCGGCAACCTGGAAAGCGCTGCGCGCGGGGAACGGAGCCTCGAACTTGGAAGCGTAGATCTCGTTCACGGCAGCGAAGTCGGCGATGTCGGCCAGGTAGACCGTGGTCTTGACGACATCGGCAAAGGTGGCGCCGGCAGCGGTCAGCAGAGCCTCGACGTTAGCAAGGGACTGCTTAGCCTGGGCCTCGACGCCCTCGGGCATCTTGCCAGTTGCGGGGTCGATGCCCAGCTGGCCGGACAGGAACACCATGTTGCCGGTCTGGATGCCGGGGGAATACGGGCCGATGGCTGCGGGTGCGTTATCGGAAGACACGACGGTCTTGCTCATGTTTTTCTCCTTACGATCAATTGAGAGAGCGTGAGCGCGGTGTTCACACCGGGAGGCACAGTTCGGTCTGAACACCGCGCTTGATTTGGGATAGTACTCAAGGTTTCCGCGCGATGCAAGATTATTATCACGTTGCGAGAATATTTTATCGCCCAACGGCGCCTGTCGGCCGCTGAACGGCACGACCGGACGGTGAAGCTCAAAATGATCCGTTTCCCTCCGTCCCCATCGGATCAGGTAATCCATAGGGGACGGAGGGAAACGGATCATTTTTGCTGCAAAGGCTGCTGAAGACTTTATCCTGCTTGGGCCACAGGGCTCGTCCATCGCAACAGCACCACTATACTTTTTAAGCATCTGAGCATTTTGAAAGGCAGGATATGACCGCAACCGCCAGTCGAACCACCAACCGCAGACCCGAGCTTTTGGCGCCCGCCGGAGGACCCGAGCCCTTTGCCGCCGCACTCGCCGCCGGGGCAGACGCCATCTACTGCGGCATGGGCAGCTTCAACGCCCGCCGCAAGGCCACCAACTTTACCGACGAGGCCTTTGAGCAAGCCTGCCGCGCCGCGCATCTAGCCGGGTCGCGCGTCTACGTCACGGTCAACATCGTCATCAAGCAGTCCGAGATGGGCGATGCGCTGCAACTCATCCATCGCTGCTCCACGCTGGGCGCCGACGCCTTCATCATCCAGGACTGGGGCCTGTTCTTTGAGGTCAAGCGCACGATGCCCGGCATCGAGACGCACATCTCAACCCAAGCAAACGTCCACGATGCTCGCGGT
>URBA01000060.1 GCA_900545905.1 uncultured Collinsella sp. | reverse complement strand
ACGTGCTCGAGGCCGCGGGCCTGGATGTCTCTGAGCTGCGTGACCCCGGCCGTCACCTGATCGTGCGCGGCCGCGACACGCGTGCCGGCGAGGGCACGGTTGGCAATATCGAGTTTGTCATCGTGCGTCCCAGCGATGCGCCTGCCTTTGTGGGTTGCGGTGGTGCCGACTGCGGCATCTGCGGCTGGGACTCGCTCATCGAGGCCGACCTCAACTTGCTGCAGCTGGTTGACCTGGGCTATGGCCTGTGCACCTTTATCGAGGCGGAGCCCGCATGGCGCGCCGGTCAGGCCGAGCGCAACTACGCCCGTCGCGGTTCGCTTCGCGTGGCAACCAAGTACCCGCGCATCGCGAGTGCCTGGTATGCCGAGCGCGGCGTGAACGCCGATATCGTCTCGCTGCACGGCAACATCGAGCTGGGCCCCATCGTCGGTATGACCGACCGTATCGTGGACATTACCGCCACGGGCGCCACCCTGCGCGATAACGACCTGGTTATTACTGGTCGCATTATGGACTGCACGGCGCGCTTCTTTGTCAATCCGGGTGCCGCGCGCCTGGATCCGCGCGTACGCAATCTGGCAGATCGCCTGGCCGCGGCCGTTAAGGACAAGCATTTTGAGCCCGTCGCGGGCTCGGCACAATAGCGCGAGCACGCACGGGCGCCCCAACGTACGGGCTGCGGGCCGATTGGCGCCGCCGCCCGGCCTCTCGTTTTTCGAACACAACCTCGACCGATAGGGGATACCGATATGAAGACCATCGAGCTTGCTCCCGGTGAGCGCCTCGTTACCAACCAGCTCAACCGAAAGGGCGTGCTGCCGCAAAACATCGTCGACGCCGCGCGCGATATCGTGGCCAACGTGCGTGCCAACGGCGATGCCGCGGTGCGCGACTATTGCCAGCGCTTTGACGGCGTTGAGCTGCAGAGCTTCCGTCTGCCGCAAGAGCAGATCGATGCCGCGCTCGAAGGCCTCGACCCTGTCTTTGTCGCCGCGCTCGAGAAGGCCGCGCGTCAGATTCGTGAATTCCACCAGCGCGAGGTCGAGCAGAGCTGGTTTACCACGCGCCCGGACGGCACGATGCTCGGCGTTAAGGTGACCCCGCTTGCCGCGGCTGGCATCTACGTGCCGGGCGGCCGTGCGCAGTATCCCTCCACCGTGCTTATGAACGCCATTCCCGCCAAGGTCGCCGGCGTTGAGCGCGTGGTCATGGTGACCCCGCCGCAAAAGGACGGCCTGATCAGCCCCTACACACTCGCCGCGGCAAAGCTCGGCGGCGTGGACGAGATCTATATGGTGGGCGGCGCCCAGGCCGTGGCCGCACTGGCGTACGGTACCGAGACCATTCCGCGCGTCGACAAAATCACCGGCCCGGGCAACGCCTTTGTCGCCGCTGCCAAACAGATTGTCTCGGGTGACGTGGGTATCGATATGGTCGCCGGTCCCTCCGAGGTCTGCGTGCTGGCCGATGCTACGGCCAAGCCCATGGTGGTCGCGGCCGACCTGATGGCCCAGGCCGAGCACGATCCGCTGGCAGCCTGCTATCTGGTGACCTGCGACGAGCAGTTTGCGCGCGAGGTCGAGGCCGGCATCGACATCCTGGTGGCGCAGTCCCCGCGCGCCGAGATCACGCGCGCCTCGCTCGATAACGAGGGCACCATCGTGGTTGCCGCCGACATGGCTGCCGCCGTCGAGGCGGTGAACACCGTGGCGCCCGAGCACCTGGAGCTGCACTGCAAGGACGCGATGGGCCTGCTCGGCGGCATTCGCAACGCCGGCGCCATCTTTGTGGGCGCTTGGAGCTCCGAGCCGCTCGGCGATTACGTTGCCGGCCCCAATCACACGCTGCCGACCGGCGGCACGGCCATGTTCTCCAACCCGCTTTCGGTGGAGGAGTTCGTCAAGCGCTCGAGCGTCATTTGCTATACGCCCGAAGGTCTGCTCTCCGACGCTCCTGCTACGCAGCGTCTGGCCGAGGCTGAGGGCCTGTGGGCACACGCGCTTTCCGCCGCACTGCGTCGCCGTGTGCTGGAGCAGGGCGAGGATGCCGTGAGCGCCGAGTCTCTGGCCGCGGCCGACCTGACCAAGGTCGCCTGGCCGGGCGACGCCGTGGCGACGGTTGCCGAGGGCGTTGACCTGGCGGCTGCGGGCGCGGATGGCGTTGGCGCGACTGGTAAGGAGGCCTAATATGGCCGAGCTGACGCCCCACATGAAGGAGCTCGTCCAGCCTTACCTGGCCGGTATTGAGCCCTACGATCCCAACTTTACGCCTACGCGCATCAACCTTTCGGCCAACGAGAACACCTATCCCGTGCCGACCGGCGTGCGCGAGGCGGTCGACGCTGCCCTGGCTGCCACACCGCTCAATCGCTATCCCGATCCCATGTCGAACGACCTGCGCGACGAGCTTGCCGCTTGGCATGGCGTGACGCGCGAGAATATCTGCGTGGGCAACGGCGGTGACGAGCTGCTCTATAACTGTCTGCTGGCGTTTGGCGGCGCGGGGAGGACCCTGCTCAACTGCCCGCCGTGCTTTAGCGAGTACGCGTTCTTTGCGTCGCTCTGCCAGACCGAGGTGCGTGACGTGTGGCGCGACCCCGCGACCTTTGAGCTCGACCAGACAGCCGTGCTTGCGGCAGCGCCCGAGTGCAACCTGGCAATCGTGACCTCGCCCAATAATCCCACGGGCGATGTGGTGTCGCTCGACTTTGTCGCGGCCCTGTGCGATGCATGCCCCGGCATGGTGATGGTCGACGAGGCCTACGTTGAGTTTGCCGACGATTCGTTTGGCGCGGCCACCACGGCGCAGGGGCTTATCGCCGAGCATCCCAACCTGGTGATTCTGCATACGCTGTCCAAGGCGTTTGGCGCCGCCGGCACGCGTCTGGGCTATGTGATCGCGGCGCCCGAGGTCATCGACGTGTTCGCGGCGATTCGCCAGATCTATTCGGTCAACGTGCTGAGCCAAGCCGCCGCGCTTGCCTGCGTGCGTGCCCGCGATGCGTATGCACCCGTGGTGGCGCAAGTTGCATCCGAGCGCGAGCGCGAGTTGTGCGCCCTGCGCGCAATGGCTGCCGAGGGCATGCCCGTGGAGGCATGGCCGAGCGCGGCGAATTTTGTGCTCGTGCGCACGCCGCATGCCACGCGCGTGCGCGAGCGTCTGCGCGACGAGTATTCGATTCTGGTGCGCGACTTTAGCTACGCGCCGGGGCTCGCGGACTGCCTGCGCATTACCGTGGGCACCCCGCAGGAAAACGACGAGGTGCTGGCCGCGTTTGCCGCGCTGGTGAAGGAGGAGATGTAGATGGACCGCTATGCCGAGGTAACCCGCAAGACGGGCGAGACCGACATTGTCGTAAAGCTCGACCTGGACGGAAGCGGCGTGTGCGATATCTCGACCGGCGTGCCGTTTTTCGACCACATGCTCAACGCTTTTGGCCGCCATGGCCTGTTCGATCTGACGGTGCATGCGGTGGGCGACGTCGAGGTCGACGCGCACCACACCGTTGAGGATACGGGCATTGTGCTGGGCGAGGCGTTTTGCCAGGCGCTGGGCGACAAGGCGGGTATTACGCGCTTTGCCGACGCGGCGATCGCTATGGACGAGACACTCGTGATGGCCGCCGTGGATATCTCGGGTCGCGGGCAGGCCTACTGCGAGCTGCCCGTGCCCACCGAGCGCGTGGGCAGCTTTGATACCGAGCTGGCCGTCGAGTTCTTCTACGCCTTCGCGCGCGATGCCAAGCTCACGCTGCACGTTCGCGAACTGGCGGGCGGTAACTCGCATCACATTATCGAGGCCGCCTTTAAGGCCGTGGGCCGCACGATGCGCCACGCCTGCGAGCTCGATCCCCGCGTGCAGGGCATCCCCAGCACCAAGGGCTCGCTGTAACCGCTACAAAGGTAAAACCACTACGAAGGTGCCTGTCCCCTTTGTGGTGGTTTTGGACAAGACGAGGAGGAGGGGTCGCGTGGGCGAACCGAAGATCGTGGTGGTCGACTACCACAAGGGCAACTTGTCGAGCGTCGTGCGCGGGCTTGCGCGCGCCGGTGCCGCCGCCTGTACGTCGGATGATCCGGAGCAGATCCGCGACGCCGACGGCCTGGTCATCCCGGGTGTGGGCGCGTTCTATGACGCGATCGCCTTTATGCGCCAGAGCGGCGAGGCGGACGCGGTGCTCGGTGCCGTTGTCGCCGGAACTCCGCTGCTCGGCATCTGCCTGGGTCTTCAGCTCTTTTTTGAGCGCGGCAACGAGGGCGTGCCTGCGGACGAGGACGCGGACGCGGATGGCGGCACCCCCGAGCAGGCCGGTGGTCCCTGGGTCGATGGCCTGGGCATCATGCGTGGCTCGTGCACGCACCTGGAGTCGAGCCGTCTGAAGGTCCCGCACGTGGGCTGGGACCAGGTGCGCATGACGCCCGCCGGTGCGGCCGATCCGTTGCTTGCCGGTTTTGCCGAGGGCGCCAACATGTATTTCACTCACAGCTACGCGGTGGCCGACGACGTCGATGCCGCCGATGTGTTGGCGCGCACGCACTATACACGGAGCTTCCCGTGCATCGTGCGCCACGGCAACGTGTGGGGCTGCCAGTTCCATCCCGAGAAATCCTCTGCGCTGGGTCAGCGCATCCTTAAGAACTTCGTGAGCATCGTCGAGGGGGCCGGCCGATGATTCTGTTTCCCGCAATCGATTTGATCGGCGGCAAGGTCGTGCGCCTGGAGTGCGGCGACCGGAGCCGCTGTAAGGTGTATTCTGACGACCCCGTGGCCGTTGCCCGCTCCTTTGCCGAGCAGGGCGCGAGCTGGGTGCACGTCGTCGACCTGTCCGCTGCCTTTGGCGAGGACGAGGACGCGTGCGCTGCCAACTCGGCAGCGATTAAGGCCATCTGCGGCGTCGACGGTCTGTCCGCGGACGTGGGCGGCGGCGTTCGTTCGCTCGCGCGCATCGACGAGCTGGCCGGCTACGGCGCGCGTCGCATCGCGCTAGGCACGGTGCTCGTGACCGAGCCGGGATTTGCCGAGGTGGCGGCGCAAGGCTTTGGCGAGTTACTGGTGGCAGACATTGCCGCCCGTGACGGCCAGGTCAAGGTGAATGGTTGGCGCGACGGCGCAGGTGTGGCGCTCGACGACGCCGTGGCGCAGCTCACCGAGCTGGGCTTTAAGCATCTGGTGTATACCGACATCGCGCGCGATGGCATGCAGACGGGCATCGATGTGGCGGCGTATCGCCATGTGGCCGAGGTCGCGGGTTTTCCCGTCGTGGCTTCGGGCGGCATCTCGGCGCTCGACGACATCCGCGCACTGGCCGCGGTGGGCGAGGGCGCTATTGAGGGCGCCATCACCGGTCGCGCGCTCTACGAGGGCAACTTTACGCTGGTACAGGCGTTGGCCGCCGCGCGAGGGGAGGAGTAGCCCATGCTTACCAAACGCGTGATTCCCTGCTTGGACGTCAAGGATGGCCGTGTGGTCAAAGGCGTCAACTTTGTGAGCTTGCGCGATGCGGGCGATCCGGTGGAGCTTGCCCGTGCCTACGATCGCGAGGGTGCGGACGAGGTCGTGTTCCTGGACATCACTGCCACGAGCGACAACCGTGCGACGACCATCGAGATGGCGGCGCATGCGGCCGAGGAGCTGGCCATTCCCTATACCGTGGGCGGCGGCTTTCGCGACCTGGCGGGCATGCGCACCATGGTTGCCGCCGGTGCCGACAAGGTGTCGCTCAACTCTGCCGCCGTGCGCGATCCATCGCTGATTAGCCAGGCTGCCGCGGCGTTTGGTAGCCAGGCCGTGGTCGTGGCGATCGATGCCAAGCGTGTGGGGCTGCCCGGGGAGCCGGGCGCCGATAAGTGGGAGGTCTTTACGGCGGGCGGTCGCAACGCTACGGGTATCGACGCGGTGGCGTGGGCCGAGGAGGCGGCTCGTCGTGGCGCCGGCGAGATCCTGCTCACCAGCATGGATCGCGACGGCACCAAGGCCGGCTTTGATTTGGCGCTCACCCGCGCCGTGGCGCGCGCGGTGCCAATCCCCGTCATCGCGAGCGGCGGCGTGGGCACGCTCGAGCATTTCGCCGAGGGCGTGATCGAGGGCGAGGCCGATGCCGTGCTGGCGGCCAGCGTCTTTCACTTTGGAACTTTCAGCATTCGCCAGGTGAAGGAGTATATGGCCAGCCAAGGCATCCCTGTGAGGCTGGACTTCTAGCGCTGCGGCTTGCCCAGGCGCCCGACCTTCCGGCTCCAACCCTCCTCGCGTACTTAAGTACGCGTCGTCGGGCTTGTCGCTCGGAATCTCGGGCACCTGGACAACCCTCGCCGACCGGCGATGTTTAAATTGGGGAATTGAAATGAGAGAAATTACTACTCCAGCGGATCTTAAATACGACGCCAAAGGATTGATTCCTTGTGTGGTTCAGCAATATGACACCGGCGAGGTGCTTATGGTTGCTTGGATGAACGAGGAGTCGGTGGGGCTGACGCTCAAGACCGGTACCACGTGGTTTTGGAGCCGCAGCCGTCAGGAGCTCTGGAATAAGGGCGCGACGAGCGGCAATATGCAGGAGGTCAAGGAGCTCTGGGCCGACTGCGATAGCGATACGCTGCTGGTCAAGGTCGACTCGCCGGGTCCGGCCTGCCACACCGGCAACCGTACCTGCTTCTTTAAGAAACTCGCGTAGGACGGGCGCTCGACTAGGCGCTTGGCCAACCAGAAAGGATTGAACTATGGGTGTGCGCACCGCAAACGTTCAGGATGGAAATATCGGAGAGACGTTGACAGGTCTGGCCGAGGTGATTCACGGTCGTCGTGATGCATCGCCGCAGGAGAGCTATACCGCGCGTCTGCTGACCGACGTCGAGGATGAGCTGCTCAAGAAGCTTGCCGAGGAGTCGAGCGAGGTGATCATGGCCTGCAAGGATAACGATCACGACCACATCCGCTACGAGGCCGGCGACCTGGTCTACCACCTGCTCGTGACGCTTGAGCGCTACGGCATCACCCTCGACGAGCTGGCTGGCGAACTCAACGCCCGCCGCCACTAGTCATTGGGGACGTTCTTAAACGACTAGTTAGGCGAGGGGTGTGGATTCCCATTCGCCGGTGGCGTGGGGGACGTCGAAGGTTCGGTAGCCACAGTCGTAGGCGTGTGCCTGGGCCTCACGGATGTTCCAGCAGATGTCGCAGGCGCGGTGTGCGTCCGAGCCAAAAGTGATCGGCACCTCGGCGTGGGCAAAGCAACGCAGCAATCCGGTCGCGGGATAGTAGTCGTCGAGGCCCTTGCGCGGTGCGGCGGTCGAGACCTCAACGCGGCGGCCCGTATCGTGCGCGCACTCGGCCATCTGCTGCCAAAACGGTGCGGGGTCAAAGTCGGGCGCAAAGCCTTCCTTCGAAAAGCGCATGACCAGGTCGGGGTGAGCCATCACATCAAAGTTGAGCGGGCTCTCGCAGGCGCGGCACCAGTCATCGACATAGCGCTCCCACACGCCGCGCACGCCTAAGTTATCCCAAACATGCAGGTCGGTGTCATCGTCGATCCAGCCGCAGCGCGAATCGGGCGTATCGGGACGAGCGACGTCCTCCGTCTCCGCCGTCCCCGCGGCGCCTGCCGCAATATCTCCCGGGTTGCCAATCCAATGCACGCTGCCCAGGCGTACGACGGCGCCCTGGGACCAGCGCTCAACCAAAGGCTCGCAGCCCTCGTACCAATCGCATTCAAAGCCATAGATAAAGCTGAGCTCCGGCACAATCTGCGCGGCAAGCTTGCGAGCATCCTCAAAAGCCAGACGATGTACCGGCAGGTCGCCCTCGACAACCTGCACCTCGCAGCTGGCGTCCATACTGGCGGG
>URBA01000059.1 GCA_900545905.1 uncultured Collinsella sp. | reverse complement strand
AGGGCCAGACGATCATTGATGTTGGCATTAACTGGGATGAGGACGCTGGCAAGCTGGTCGGGGACGTCGATTTTGATGCTGTGGAGCCGGTTGTTGGTGCCATCACCCCCGTGCCGGGCGGCGTGGGCGCCGTGACAACGGCGATTCTCGCCAAATACGTGATCGAAGCGGCCGAGCGCGCATCGAAATAGGCATTTTTGCACACAGGGGTCCCGAGGGGTCCTGAAGGGTTGCGGTTTCGCCCTTTCTGCGCCGAAGCGATACACTGTTATCGTTTGATTTCTTCGCTCAAGGAGGATGCGCATGCCGTGCACAACGATTTTGGTTGGTAAGAACGCGAGCTACGACGGGTCGACGCTTGTCGCCCGCAACGAGGACTCGTCCAACGGGGTGTTTGAGCCCAAGCGCATGCGCGTGGTGCATCCCGACGAGCAGCCGCGTGTCTACACGAGCGTTCTGAGCCACCTGACCGTTGAGCTGCCCGATAACCCCATGCGCTACACGAGCGTCCCCGATGTTGTCCCGGGCCACGGCATCTGGGCCGAGGCCGGTTTCAACGAGCTCAATGTGGGCATGTCCGCAACCGAGACGCTCACCACCAACGAGCGCGTTCGCGGCGCCGACCCGCTCGTCGACTACGTGCCCGCCAAGGGCAACGAGGGTGAGGACGGCTATGTGCCGGCGCAGCCCGGTGGCCTGGGCGAGGAGGACATGGTGACCCTGGTGCTGCCATATGCCAAATCCGCCCGCGACGGCGTACGCATTCTGGGTGACCTGCTCGAGCGTTATGGCACCTACGAGAACAACGGCATCGCCTTTAGCGACGTGGACGAGATCTGGTGGCTCGAGACCATCGGCGGTCACCACTGGATCGCCAAGCGCGTGCCCGATGACGCTTATGTGACCATGCCCAACCAGCTGGGTATCGATAGCTTTGACCTGGATGACGCCGAGGGCGCCCAGGCCGACCACATGTGCTCCGCCGACCTGCGCTCCTGGATGGCCGAGTGGCATCTGGACCTGACACTGGGCGTCGAGGGCGACGGTCCGGCCGCGGTCTTCAACCCGCGCGAGGCCTTTGGCTCGCACAGCGACAGCGACCACGTCTACAACACGCCGCGCGCCTGGTATATGCAGCGCTGCCTTAACCCTAGCGATGTGTGGGACGGTCCCGAGGCCGACTACACGCCCGAGAGCGATGACATCCCCTGGAGCCGCGTGCCTGAGCGCAAGGTGACCATCGAGGACATCAAGTACGTGCTCTCGAGCCACTACCAGGGCACGGAGTACGACTGCTACGGCAGCAAGGGCACGCCCGCTACGCGTGGTGCCTATCGCCCCATCGGCATCAACCGCAACAGCCAGCTTGCCGTGTTGCAGCTGCGCCCCTATGCGCAGCCGGCCTACCGCGCCGTGCAGTGGATGGCCTTTGGCTCCAACTCGTTTAACGCGCTGGTTCCGCTGTACGCCAACGTCGAGACCATACCCGAGTACTATGCCGACACGCAGGCTCGCGTGACGTCCGAAAACTTCTACTGGGCCAACCGCCTGATCGGTGCCCTGGCCGACGTCCGTTTCCATGAGTGCGGCCGCGCGGTCGAGGATTATCAGGAGAAGATCGGTGGCATGGGCCACAAGCAGATCCATGACGTCGACGCTGCCGTAGCCGCTCTGCCCGAGGCCGAGGTGTCTGCCGAGCTTGCACGCGCCAACGAGGAGTTTGCCGAGCGTGTTCGCGTAGAGACCGATGCTCTACTGGGCAAGGTGCTCTACACCACGAGCTGCGCCATGAAGAACTCTTTTGCGATGAACGACAACGTGAGGTAAGGGTTTCCCGTCGATCGAATAGCGCTAAAACGCTTTGTCGCTTTCGCTCAATCTTGGGTACAAGAACGCCAATGCAGTTGTTTGTGATTGGAGACAACCATGGTTATGAAACTCGATCAGCTTGTTAACGGCGCCATTAACGTGGGCTTTGGCGCTGCCGCCGTTGCTGTCGAAGGCGGCAAGAAGGTCCTCGACGACCTTAACACCAAGGGCGAGCAGGTCCGCAAGGACACCGCCACCCCCGATATCGCCCGTAGCGTGTCCGACATGTTCGAGCAGGCCGGCGGTACCATCTCCGATCTGACAGAGCGCTTGGGCATGCAGGGCGAGACCGCGGCCCAGCGCGTGCTCGACGAGCTCATCCTTGCCCGCGTCCGCGTTATGACCGCCCCCGAGCGCACGGCCTTCCTAGCCCATGTGCGCGACATCGTCGATTCGGTCGAGGACAACGTGACCTCGGTGCCCGTCGAGTCCGTTGAGCCCGACGATGCGAAGGATACCGAAGAGGCCGAGTAGCAGCGCAGATGGCAGATTCCACCACCGATTACAACAATCTAGATCCCTTGGGTGACGAGGCGGCGGTTGTCGATGAGGTCGATGCCGTCGTCTCGGGCGCTCGCAAGAAGCCGCGCGCTGTCGATATGGTCCCCGAGGAGCCCGACGCGATGGCGCCGGACGAGGAATACCAGCTCACGCCGGCGGGTCGTCGCGAACGCATCGGGCAGATTGTTCGCCTGGTCAAAAAGTACCGCGTGTGGGATAACCTCACGCCGGTTCGTTTGCGCCGCCTGCTCGAGGAACTCGGCCCCATGTTCGTCAAGATGGGGCAGATTTTGGCCAACCGGTCCGAGATTCTGCCGCAGCGCTTTTGCGACGAGCTGCGTCGTCTGCGCTCCGACGTGGAGCCGGTGCCGTACGAGGTCGTACTCAGCTGTCTGGAAGAAGAATACGGTCTGCGCCTGGGGGAGATGTTCGATGCGATCGACCCCAATCCGCTTGGTAGCGCATCGCTCGCGCAGGTGCACCGCGCTCGCCTGGTGACGGGCGAGGACGTGGCCGTCAAGGTGCAGCGCCCCGGTGCGCAGCAGGTTATGGCACAGGACATCGATATCATCCGCTCGGTGGTGCGTATCGTTTCCAAGTTCGTCAACACCGATCAATTCGTTGACCTACACGGCGTGGTCGAGGAGCTGTGGACCTCGTTTCGCGAGGAGACCAACTTTTTGGCCGAGGCCAAAAACCTCAACGACTTCTACGAGTTCCATAAGAGCGTTCATGGCGTGACGTGCCCTAAATCCTATCTGGACCTGTGCACCGAGCACGTGGTGGTTATGGATTACGTCGACGGCATTTCGATCGCCGATCCTGAACGCTTGGTGGCCGAGGGCTATGACTTGGAAAAGATCGGTGCCGCGATTGTCGAGGACTACTCGACGCAGGTGCTCGATGACGGCTTTTTCCATGCCGACCCGCATGCGGGAAACATCATCCTCAAGGACGGCATCGTTTACTTTATCGACTTGGGTATGGTCGGACGCATGTCGAGCCACGACCGCGGTATCGTCAAGGACATGATTTTCGCCGTGGCCGAGGGCGACGTGCCCAAGCTCAAGGATTCGCTCATGCGCTTCGCCGTGACGCGTGGCGACTCGGCTGAGCTCGATCATTCGGCCTTTTTGTCCGATTTGGACTTTATCGTGGCTGACTTTGCGGGACTTGACCTGAAGGATCTGGATATCGGCGAGTTTTTGACCTCGCTGCTCAATCTGGCGCGCAAAAATGACGTTGAGCTGCCGAGCGTGGTGACGATGTTCGCCCGCGGCATGGTGACGCTCGAGGGTTTGCTGACCGAGTACATGCCCAACGTCAACATGATCCAGATCATTCAGGCTCATATCAAAAACGAGAAGAGCACCTATGCCCGCATGCGCGAGATGAGCCGCGACTTTGCCGCGAGCAGCTATCGCGCGGCAAAAGGCTCTCTCGAGGCGGCCGAGTATCTGGGCTTGGCGTCGCGCATGCTCACGCGCGGTCAGCTTAAGGTAAACACGCAGATCATGAGCAGCGATAAGGCGCTGCGGCAGCTGGGTGGAATTATCGACCGCATGTCGATGGCAATTGTGATCGCCGGTCTGTTTATCGGTTCGTCGGTGGTGTACTACGCGCGCATCGAGCCGGTTGTGTTTGGTATCCCGGTCATTGGCTTTATGGGCTACGTGAGCGCGCTGGTGCTGGCGCTTATGCTGGGCCGCAATATCTGGCTCAACAGCCACGGCGGCAAACACTAGAGGCTGCGACCGTCACCGCATTTTCCTATCGCAAACAATAGCTTTTACCTTGGGCTTCGCCTGTGTGCGGGGCCCTTTTGCATGATACCATTTTGACGGTAATAATCGATGGCCTAGATGGTGGTGCGGAGACGCACGAACGCGCGGTTTTCCTGCGCGTTTGGGAGAATCGGGGTGCAAGTCCCCGGCTGTACCAGTAACCGTAATTCCTCTTGGCTCGGGATGTTCGCGTCGCAGATCGGACGACGCGCCTGAGCCGTTAAGGTTAAGTCGGATCGCCTCCCATCTTGCATGCGGCTGCGGCGTATGCCGCCGGTGTGCATAGGGCTCTGGAGGGAAGGGGGACCCCGATGGGGGAACTCGAGCGTAACATGCGCGATGACGTGGGGCAGCCGCTGGGCAATGCTCCAAGTACAGACAATGGGGGACAAATGGATATGTTTGAGGACGAGCGCCAGCGCGTCTCGCATCGCCGTGGCGCAATTGTACGCGGTGTAGCCAAGCGCGGCCTGGTGGCATTCCTGGCCTTCGCGATGGCCTTCAGCACCACGCCGGCTCAGCTGTGGGCCGAGGGCGCCGAGGGCATTGCCGAGGCTGTGGCTCAGGCTACGACGCCGGGCGAGGACGCAGCGCTTGCGGGCGGTGCCGCTGAGCAGAGCGGCGCCGAGGTTTCGGATTCCGGGAGCGCGCCTGCAGCCAGTGCCGCCACAACAGAGGCAGCAACTGGCGACGAAGGCTCGGCGACGGGGGAGAGCCCCGCCACGAGCGAGCAGTCTTCGACGGCATCCGCTGGCCAAGCAGGATCTGCCGCCGCGGCTGCCGTCCAGACAGAGAACTCGACAGAAACTGGCGATGTCGCCAAGAAGCAAGTCGAGGTCTCGTTCTCGATTGTCGGCACCGATGCCGACGGCAAGGCTCAGACCTGGGTGGCACCTACGCAGCTCAAGCTCGACGATGGCGCGACGGCTGCGGATGCCTTCATTAAGCTGCAGGAGAAGGCGGGCTTCAAGGCGGATTACGATCCGAACACGGCATACGGTTTCTACCTCAAAAGCATCACATCCCCGAGCGATGGCCGTACGCTTGCCTACGATCCGACGACTAATGCCTTCTGGCAGCTGTTCGTCGACGGCGCGTCTTCCTCGGTTGGCGCGAGCGGCGTCAAGCTCACCCAGGGGCAGAAGATTGAGTTTGCCTTTACGGGTGGTAGCGCGTCCCCTGTCGTTAAGGACCAGCTTGCTGCGAATGTGACCGTCATTGGTCGCGATGCCCAGGGCAAGACTCAGACTTGGGTCGATGACGCGCAGTATGTGGTGACGTCCGGCTCGAACGCACTTGACCTTACGAAGGTCGCGCTCGAGGCGAATGGCATCGACGCCGTTGCTGCGGGCTCCTTCATTCTGAGCCTTAAATACAATGGCGTTGAGCTGGGCACGCCCTTTGACTACTCGACCTATTGGCAGCTGTTCATTAACGGCAAGTCAAGTGACTATACGGCGGACAATGTCACCATCCATGCCGGCGATACCGTCACATGGTTCTACGGTGGCTGGGGCGACCAGTTGCCGTCAGATTCTATCCATGCTTCTGTTCAGGTCCTCGGTAAGGACGGGGACGGCAAGCAGCAGGTTTGGGCCTCGACGGGCCAGACGAGCCTCAAGGCAGGCTCTACCGCTAAGGACCTGTTGGAGCAGACTGGCCTCACCCTGGATGCGGGTGAGTCGTCTTGGGGCTGGTACCTCAACGGCATCACTTCGCCGTTCGATGGCAAGTCCTATGGTTATGATTCTGCGACCAATAGCTATTGGCACTTCTATGTAAATGGCAAGTTCGCCGACGTTGGTGCCGGTAGCTACGAGCTCCAAGAGGGCGACGCCGTTACCTTTATGTATGCCGGCGACAACGATGCCCTCCCTGGTCAGGTGCTTGGATCCGCCGATGTTGTCGGTCCCGACGTCAATGGCAACAATACTCGCTGGGCCGCGGCGAGTAACGTTTCTCTGCCCGAAGGCTCCACGGCTCAGGACCTTATCGAAGCGGTTCTGAAGGCAAAGGGCATTGATTACAAAGCCTCTCAGAGTGGCGCCTACTGGCTCCTCAATTCCATCACCTCGCCGTTCAATCACAAACCGTATGGCTGGGATAGTGCCACCAATAAATACTGGCACCTGTATATCAATGGAGAGGAATCCTCTTTCTGCGCCAACCAGGTCACGCTCAAGAGCGGCGACAAGGTTACGTTTGCCTATGCGACCGAAAACTCGCCCATGCCCGATCCCGACAAGATTGTCGTGGACCCGAGTGCGACGACCCCCGATTGGGATCCCGAGTGGGCCGGCTATGGTAACAGCGGCAACGGCTCGACCGTAACGGACGCAAAGACCCCCGCGCAGGCTGCCGGCCTTAAGTGGGCTTTCGATTGGAAGGCCGAGTCCGGTCAGCAGTACGCCAGCTGCAGCGAGCCTGTTATCGCCAACGGTTTTGTGTACATTGCGACCGAGAATGAGCTCATCAAGATTGACTCGTCTACGGGTAAAAAGGTGGCCTCTGCGCCGCTTGCCTCCAAGGTGAGCTATACCTCTCGTCCGATCTATACCAACGGCCTTATCATCGTTCCGTTGAACGGTGGCGCGGTCCAGGCGATTACTGCGGACAAGCTGATCTGCAAATGGCTGACGCCTGGTTTGACGGACTTGACGCAGAGCTCCTGCACCGTCGTTTCGGACGGCGAGTACGTCTATGTTGGTACGGTCGATATTTCGTATGACGAGAATTACAACGCGACCTACGGCAACGGCTCCTTTATGCGCATTAAGATTGCCACGGGCGAAGTTTCTTGGCAGAACATCGACCCTGCCGAGGGCTATTACTGGACTGGTGCGGCTTTGACGGATAAGTATGCCATCGTTCCTACGAGCGCGGGTACGCTTAAGTGCATTGATAAGACGACGGGCGATGTCGTTTCGACCATGAAGCTCGGCGCTCTCGCGAACGCCGACTGTGTCGCCGATCCGTCCAATGGTTCGACCTTCTATCAGATGACGCACGATGGAAAGCTCCATGTGATTTCGCTTTCGGCGAAGGGCGTGCTGAGCGAGCAGAAGACGGTCGATCTGGGTCTTACTAATAACATGAGCGCACCGGCGGTGGCTGGCGAAAACTTGATTGTCGGCGGACAGACGGCTACTGGCTCTGCTCTGGCTCTCTATAATCTGAAGACCGGTAAGACCACGATGGTCACCGCTGCTGACGGTAAAGAACTTCCGGCCGGATTTAACGGTATTGCTGCTACTCCGCTGGTGAGTGTTCAGGGCGGCAAGACCTATGTGTACTTCACCGTTAACAGCGCGGATAGCAAGGATTACGTCAACTACTCTGCTGGTGGTGGCGTGTATCGCTATACACTCGGCGATGCAGAGGCGACGCAGATTTATGATGCGGCTGGCCATTACCAGCACTGCGACTCTCCGGTCATTGCCGATGCATCTGGCAACCTGTACTACATCAATGACTCGGGCACGCTGTTCAAGCTGGGGGCCGTTGAGTCTTGGACGGTTGCCTTTAATTCCAACGGCGGGTCTGCTTGCGACACTAAGTTTGTTGCTACGGCCGATGGCAAGCTGGTCAAGCCGGCCGATCCGACACGCGATGGCTACACTTTCGGCGGTTGGTTCACCGATGAAGCCTGCACGCGGGCGTATGACTTCGCCACGCCGGTGACGGCCGATCTGACGCTGTATGCCAAGTGG
>URBA01000058.1 GCA_900545905.1 uncultured Collinsella sp. | reverse complement strand
TCGTGGGCTCGGAGATGTGTATAAGAGACAGCATATATAACGTCTCCAATCATTTTGAGCGGAGGCGATTATATAGCAACGGCCCCGCATCCGTCAGCAACAGATGCGGGGCCGAAAACAATTCGATACACAGAGGCTGCGCCGTCAATAAAAACTAAGCCAACCCCAGCAATATGCCCGCCGAATGCACGACAAACGCCACGATCCAGGCGACCGTCACTTGAAACGCGAACACGGCAACGGCGTAGCGCGCGCCCAGCTCGCTCTTAACGGCACCGATGGCTGCCACACAGGGCGGGTATAGCAGCGTAAAGACCAAGAACACGTAAGCGGTGAACGGCGAAAACATGGTCGACAGTGCCGCGGGCGACGTAGCACCCAAAAGCACGGTGAGGGTCGAGATGACACTCTCCTTGGCGATAAGTCCGGTGACGAGCGCCGTGGATGCACGCCAGTCGCCAAACCCAAGCGGCGCCAGCGCCGGTGCGATAATGCTACCCAGACCGGCAAGTAGGCTCTGCGACTGATCGGCGACCACATTAAAGCGAATGTCGAACGTCTGAAGGAACCAGATAACCACGGTAGCGGCAAAGATAATGGTAAAGGCCTTGGTAATAAAGTCCTTGGCCTTATCCCATGCCAGCATCACCGTCGTCTTGACGCTCGGCAGGCGGTAATTGGGGAGCTCCATAATAAACGGCACCGGGTCGCCCTTAAATGCTGTGCGATTGAGCACCAAAGCCGCAATGCAGCCGACCACGATACCGATCAGATAGAGCGAGACCATAGCGGGAACCGTCGCCTGTGGGAAAAACGCCCCGCACAGCAGACCGTAGACCGGCAGCTTGGCCGAGCAGCTCATAAACGGCGTGAGCATGACCGTCATCTTGCGGTCGTGCTCGGATGGGAGCGTACGGGTCGACATGATAGCCGGCACGGTGCAGCCAAAACCGACGAGCATGGGCACGAAGCTACGGCCCGACAGGCCAAAACGACGCAGCACCTTATCCATGACAAAGGCAACGCGCGCCATGTAGCCCGAGTCTTCCAGAATGGAGAGGAACAAAAAGAGCACGACGATAATCGGCAGGAAGGTCAGCACGCTGCCCACGCCCGTAAGCACGCCGTCAACAGCCAGCGAGCGCACCACGTCGTTGGTGCCGAACGCCTTGAGACCCGCATCGGCCGAGGCGATGACGGCAGCGATGCCGTCCTCCATGAGCCCTTGCAACGCCGCGCCGATCACGCCAAACGTCAGCCAAAAGACGAGGCCCATGATCACCAGGAACGCCGGAATGGCTGTGTAACGACCTGTCAGGATGCGGTCAATCTTGACGGAGCGCACGTGCTCGCGGCTCTCGTGCGGCTTGACGACGCAACGCCCGCACACGTCGCCGATAAAGCTAAAACGCATATCGGCCAGCGCAGATAGGCGGTCGGTGCCGGCCTCGCCCTCCATCTGGGTAATGATGTGCTCGATAGCGTCGAGCTCATTGCGATCCAGGTGAAGCGCCTCGGTTACCAGCTCATCGCCCTCGACCAGTTTGGTCGCCGCAAAGCGCACCGGAATGTGCGCCGTCACGGCATGGTCCTCGATCAGGTTAGCAATACCGTGGATGCAGCGATGCAGCGCACCGCCGTCCGGACCGTCGGGCGCACAAAAGTCCAGGCGACCAGGGCGCTCGCGGAACCGCGCCACGTGCAGGGCGTGGTCCACCAGCTCGCCGATGCCCTCGTTGCGGGCAGCGCTAATGGGGACAACAGGCACGCCCGTCAGGCTCTCGAGCAAGTTGACGTCTACGGCGCCGCCGTTGGCGGTCACCTCGTCCATCATGTTGAGCGCGATGACCATAGGACGGTCAAGCTCCATGAGCTGCAGTGTCAGGTACAGGTTGCGCTCGATGTTGGTGGCGTCAATGATGTCGATGATGGCGTCCGGACGCTCGTCGAGGATGAACTGACGGCTCACGACCTCTTCGCCTGTGTACGGCGACAGGGAGTAAATGCCAGGCAGGTCGGTAACGCTCGCCTCGGGATGGTTACGGATGGTGCCATCTTTGCGGTCGACCGTCACGCCGGGAAAGTTACCGACGTGCTGGTTGGAGCCCGTCAGCTGGTTGAATAACGTGGTCTTGCCGCAGTTTTGGTTGCCGGCGAGGGCAAAGTGCAGCGGCGCGCCCTCGGGCACGGCCGTCTTTGCCGCACGGGGCGAATACGTCCCCTCGCCCAGGGCCGGATGCTCCGTCGTGCCGATCGCGGCGTTAGCACGCGGACCCGTATCGGTGTCGTGAATACCCACGAGCTCGATGCGAGCGGCATCGTCCTTGCGCAGCGTCAACTCGTAGCCACGCAGGCGGATCTCGAGCGGGTCACCCATGGGGGCGTACTTCATCATGGTGACTTCGGTGCCCGGCGTTAGACCCATGTCCAAAATATGCTGTCGGAGTGCCTGATCGTCCGATGCCACCGATGCGACAACGGCGTCCTTTCCAATCTCGAGCGTATCGAGCTTCACGTCCGTGTTCCTCCCCCGGCGCCCACAGGGCGTTGCATTTATGTTCACCATGGCTAACCGTTTGCCATGGCTAACCAATTTTAACCATGCATGATAGCGCGAACACGCAACGATGTTCAATCGACAGATCGGTGCAAGGGGAATTCTGGGCCATTGCCTCCCAGACGGGCCTGCTGCGGAAACCGAATCCCACTCCGGAACACCTAAACGGGATGGGCTTTCCGGTTGAGGCATCTAGCGGAAACTGCGTCCCAAAATCGGCATTCAGACTGGGATGCAATTTCCCGATCGAGCCCCTCGGGGAAACTGCGACCCGGAATCTGCGCCCAAAACGGGTCACGATTTCCCAAACGGGACGTGGTTTCCCGCGGGAGCAGAAACAGCCGCCCGCTCCATCGACAAAATGATCCATTTTCCTCCGTCTCCAACAGATCAAAACGAAGTTGCGGTGGAATAGTTCCTGTTTGGGGCTTTAACCAGCAAAAACAGGAACTATTTCACCGCAAGTTATGAGGGACGGGATGGCGCTGGCCCTCTTACTCTTACAGATGGCGCTCCAGGAAGCGGAAGGCTAGGCGAATCCAAGGGCGGACCGCCACCTGCTTGTCCTCGTTGTCGACCGCGGTGTTGGCGTTGCCGAGCGAAAGGCCGTGACCACCCTGGTCGAAGACGTGCATCTCGCAAGCGACACCCTCCTCGGCCATGCGCTGCGCAAACGGGTAGACCTGCGCGATCGGCGCCGTCTTGTCGTCGGACACGCCCCACACAAAGGTCGGTGGCATCTGGCGCGAAACATGCGTGGTGGGGCAGATGTCGGCCAGATGCTCGTCAGTTGCCTCGCCGCCCGTCACCATCGACAGGTAGTCGTTGAGCAAATCGCGCCCCGTCTTGCCGCCCGTCTTGGGCACACGCAAGTCAATGCGCGGATCGCGCGTCTGCATGTCGCGCACATAGGCAAAGTCGAGCAATGGATAGCCCAGCACCACGGCATCGGGACGAATGTCGTCCGGACGCGCCCCGGCAAGTGCCGCGAAGGGGCCGGTCTTCCACTGTGTTGCCAGCGAGGCGCAAATCATGCCGCCAGCAGAAAAGCCCACGACGCACACGCGCTTGGGGTCGACATGCCACTCGTCGGCGTTGGCGCGCACCGTGGCGACCATCTTGGCAAGATCTGCCTGGGGGTGCGGAAAGCTCACGTCACCCGTAGAACTCGTGACATAGTTGAGCACAAAGGCCTGGTAGCCGCGGTCCAAAAACGCAAACGCCACCGGGTCCTGCTCGTGCGGAGCGATATGCGTAAACCCGCCTCCGCCGCAGATGATCACCGCGGGGCGGCGGCCATTGGGCTTGTCGGGCAGCGGCTCGGCACCCAGATACGTAAAGGTCGCCGGATAATCCTCGGTCGGCTCCTCGCCCCACAGCGCATGGTTCTCGACAATCATATGTGCTCCCTTCGCGCAAATTATGCGCCCTTGTTTTTTGCCTTCAAGCGTACCCCACTTGAACCCGTGGCGCAGAAACACACCAGCAATAAGTTTCCCTTCAACTGATATATCACATAATCCCAGCTCAGAGGTATCGCTGAGCAGCGTAAAATAGGGGGCGTTGACCAAGCCGCGAAACACATATGAAACGTTTCCGGCAAACCAAACGCGCGATATGCGCCTATTTAAGTTGGAGGCAACTATGGGTCTGCTCGATTCGCTTAAGTCCACCTTCACCTCGACCGGCGAGGCGTCCGTTCCGCCCGCAGCAAGCTTCGCCACCCGCGAAGGCGTCATCTATGCCCCCGTCAACGGCGTGCTCGTCAACCTGGACGAGGTTCCCGACGAGACGATCGCCTCGGGCATGCTTGGCCAGGGCTATGGCATCGAGCCCATTACCGGCACCATCTATGCGCCCGCCAACGGCCGCATCGGCGCCACCACTGTCACCAACCACTCCATTGGCATGATCACCGAGGACGGTCTTCGCGTGTTCATCCATGTTGGCCTGGGCACCGTGGAAATGAACGGCAAGGGTTTTGCCCGCTTTGTCGAGATGGGCGATGTGGTCAAGGCAGGCCAGCCGCTCATCAGCTTCGACCGCGAGGCCATTAAGGCCGCTGGTCACGAGGACATCGTGACCGTCATCGTCTCCGAGCTCGATCGTCTTAAGAGCATCGACCATGTCGGCGAGTCTGGAACGCTTATCGGCGGCAACCCGCTCGTCAAGCTTGGCGACCCGCTGCTGGTTGCCAAGACCAAGTAGCCAGGCCCCGCGCCACACAGCCAAAAGGCACCTCGTCAAGCGCCCGCGACCATTTGGCCGCGGGCGCTTTTCGTTTGAAAAACCATCCCGCCAATGCCTTATCTGTATAGCCCAAATGAGACGAGCTGCTAGAATAACGAACTGTATGGATAACTATCATTCAACCGTTATGGGAGGATCCGTGAACCGCACCAAAATCGCGCAGCTCTATGCCGATGCCGAGTCGCTCGGCGGCCAGACCGTCACCGTCGCCGGCTGGGTCAAGTCCGTCCGCGACATGAAGAACTTTGGCTTTGTTACGCTCAACGACGGCAGCTGCTTCCGCGACCTGCAGGTCGTCATGAACCGCGAGGCACTCGACAACTACGACGAGATCGCCCATCAAAACGTCTCGGCCGCACTCATTTGCACCGGCACCGTCAAGCTGACCCCCGATGCGCCCCAGCCTTTCGAGCTTTCTGCCACCTCCATCGAGGTCGAGGGCACGAGCGCCCCGGATTACCCGCTGCAGAAGAAGCGCGCAACCGTCGAGTTCCTGCGCACCCAGCAGCATCTGCGCCCGCGCACCAACCTGTTCCGCGCCGTGTTCCGCATCCGCTCTGTCGCGGCTGCCGCCATCCACCGCTTCTTCCAGGAGCAGGGCTTTGTCTACGTCAACACCCCCATCATCACCACGAGTGACTGCGAGGGCGCCGGCGAGATGTTCCGCGTGACCACGCTCGACCCCAAAAATCCGCCCCTCACCGAGTCCGGCGAGGTCGACTGGAGCCAGGACTTCTTTGGCAAGCATGCAAGCCTCACCGTGTCCGGCCAGCTCAATGCCGAGAACTTTGCCATGGCCTTTGGCGACGTGTACACCTTTGGCCCCACCTTCCGCGCCGAGAACTCCAACACCACGCGCCACGCCGCCGAGTTTTGGATGATCGAGCCCGAGATGGCCTTTGCCGACCTTAACGACTACATGGACAACGCCGAGGCCATGCTCAAGTACGTCCTTAAGGACGTTATGGCCACCTGCCCCGACGAGCTCAATATGCTCAATAAGTTTGTGGACAAGGGTCTGCTCGAGCGCCTAGACCATGTCGCCAACTCCGACTTCGCCCGCGTCACCTATACCGAGGCCGTCGAGATCCTGGAGCAGGCCGTCGCCGCCGGTCACAAGTTTGACTACCCCGTGAGCTGGGGCATCGACCTGCAGACCGAGCACGAGCGCTTCCTGACCGAGGAGCACTTTAAGCGCCCGACCTTCGTGACCGACTACCCGGCCGAGATCAAGGCCTTCTACATGCGCATGAACGAGGACGGCAAGACCGTCGCCGCCGCCGACTGTCTGGTTCCCGGTATCGGCGAGATTATCGGCGGCTCCCAGCGCGAGGAGCGCCTGGATCTGCTCGAGGCCCGCATCAAGGACCTGGGCATGAATCCCGAGCAGTACAAGTACTACCTTGACCTGCGCCGCTACGGTTCCTGCAAGCACGCCGGCTACGGTCTGGGCTTCGAGCGCTTGGTCATGTATCTGACCGGCGTGGGCAACATCCGCGACGTCCTGCCGCACCCGCGCACCGTGGGCAACGCCGACTTCTAATCGTCGGACGCTAACTCGCGTCGCCACACGCCAACGCTCATCGCATAAGCGCTTCTCGACATCGGTCGAGAGGCGCTTTTTTCAACAGCATCCGTCAAGCTTTTGGCAAGTTTTTGGTCAGTTGAGCAGGGCTGTTGAAAACTCGACCCGCCGTTTGCCGACGACTACCGACCGCCCAGAGCGCCCTGCACCCCTGGGAAAGCCCCACGTCCTAGGCTCCATACCGTCGCCACCCAAAACGGAAAGGACGTGGG
Organism: uncultured Collinsella sp.; assembly: GCA_900545905.1. Lineage (GTDB taxonomy): Bacteria > Actinomycetota > Coriobacteriia > Coriobacteriales > Coriobacteriaceae > Collinsella. Next base: position 1,260 of record URBA01000058.1, on the reverse strand, counting down.
CACCATGAACGAAGCCGCTGTTGAAACCTACGACACCACGACTAGAGGCGCCGCCTCGATGGCAGCCTATCGCGCCGTTCGCATCCTGCAACTATTAAGCGAAAACACTGGCGAGGACAAGGCCATGCTTTCCGATGAGTTGATCCGGCGCCTCGCCCATCCCGACGACCCCGCCCGCATGCCTATTTCGGCAGCTCGGCGCAGTATCTACACCTCGATATCCGCGCTTCGTCATGCCGGATACGAAATTGACTACAAACGCGGCGTGGGCTATCGACTCCTGACCCGCCCGCTCACCGACGAGGAGATAATACGGCTCCATGGCATGGTCATGCGCAACCGCTCCACGCCCATAGCGATTCGAAAGAGCATGGCACAGCACCTGGTCGCCATGGCGAGCGCCGACGTTCGCGGCTACCTCGATATGCCCGAACCTGCACCAAGCGCAGACAGTAAATCTACCAAGGCCAAACACACGCCCGTCAAGCGCATCGACACGTGCGAGCTCGTCGAACAAGCCATCGACCACGGAACCACGGTGAGCTTTGACATATCGAACGTCACGACTCGTGGCGAAACCGAAGCGGTGCGGATGACGGTCCGGCCCTTTGCCATCAGACAGCGCGATGGGATCTCATATCTACTGGGAACGGTCTACGACGCCCGAGGCACGGACGACACGCTGCGCACCGTCGAGATCGCCCGCATGAGAAACGTCAGCACGCGCTTGCTCGACGGCAAGAAACTCTTCGCCGCCCTGGACGAAGAAGACAGCCCCGCTCCTGCGGCATAAGTCTTGCCACTGCCCGCCGAATCCCTCTCCGTCCGTCCGGTTCAGTATTAAAAAACTCGCCAGGCTGTTGTAAAAATGGACATCGGCGCTACTATAGACCCACTTGCACTTTTTCTCAGTGCAGTGTTTCCAGCCATTTTTATACTGGGGGTAATGATATGAAGGACATCACCATCAGCCGCAGGAGCCTTCTGGTCTCCGCCGGCCTGCTCGCGCTCGCCCCGCTCGCCGGATGCGGCGGCAACTCTGGTTCCGGCTCTGCTGCCGCCGGTTCCGACTACACCATCGGCGTTCTGCAGCTCACCGAGCACTCCGCGCTCGATGCCGCCAACGACGGCTTCGTCAAGGCCATCAAGAAGAGCGGCCTCAAGGTCAAGATCGATCAGAAGAACGCCCAGAACGACCAGTCTACGTGCTGTCTCTTATACACATCTGACGCTGCCGACGAAGCTAGAAGTGGAGATCTC
>URBA01000057.1 GCA_900545905.1 uncultured Collinsella sp. | reverse complement strand
CGAGATGCAGCGTAGTCTCGTGGGCTCGGAGATGTGTATAAGAGACAGTCATGGAGCCGAACGCTTTGACATCGTAGGTGTCTGAGAGCTTGAAATGAATGACGTTGTGGCCCATGGCACGCAGGTTCGCGTCGCGCATGAGGGCAGCTCGATAGGTTTTTGCCGCAGTATGTTCCGGATCATTTTGGGCATCGTCCTCAAACTTGCCTAGTCCATGCAGCTCAGCCAGCATCCAGGAGCCGTTTGGCATCTGCCAGCCGTAATCTGCCAAATAATAGCCGGCGTTTCCCGGTCGAGTGATTTCAACCTGAAGTTCGGGAGCGGCAACCCCCGCCAGAATCATTGCCGCCCGTGCTTCGGATTCTCCGCCGTTATCCGATCTGCCATCCATGTGTTCAAAAGTCTCAAATGCGCGCGCGATGCCGTGCAGTCCGCGGCAGTTCGCTTGTGCATATGCACGCAATTCTTCACGCTCGACACCGTACTCACGAGCCAACCCGTCGACATAGCCTAGTGCATATCGAAAAGCGCTCGTTCGGGCGATGTCGACCACCGTGCGATATGGATCCGTTAACGTAAACGGGCCGAGCTGCCATACGTTGCCCGGCCGCCAGCGTCGGTATTCAACGAATTCGTACATATCGCGTCTGGTGGAACGCGGCAGCAGCACTTGTACCTTGTCGAGAAGCGAATATGCAGAACCGATGCCATAGAGCAGTGCCGCCGTTGCTCCACAAAACACGGCATCCGGTTCAACGACCGCAATAGCGGATGCCAATTGAAAGATGCGATCTTCGACGCCGAGGTCATTCCAATACGCGGAATCAGCGTAGACATGGTTGTAGAGTCGAACAATCATCTCTTTTTGCATGAGCGCGTAGGCACAGCGTTCATCCCATTTTTTGGTAGCTACAAACAGGTGCCCGCCATGATGGGCCTCGAATAACCGGAAGAACAGCTCTACTTGCGGTTTGGAACAGCGTTTATCATGACTCATTTTCGACCCCATAGTCTCGAGGGGGAGTGAATGACACTACGCTAACCCATATTTGGTCCGCCAGACCTTGCCATGAACTGACCAAAAGCTTGACGGGGCAGGTCAGAGTCATGAGTTAGAGCCAAACATATCGGCAAACGGTTGATTAGTGCCCCTCGCCGGCACTAAAAACCACCCTTACAGAAAGTTGCGGTGAAATAGTTCCTGAATAGCTCGAATAAGCCTAAATCCAGGAACTATTTCACCGCAACTTAGGAGGGGATGGGGTTAGTGGCGGGATTGGTGGCGGAGCTTGTCGATGGTGGAGTCGGTGCTGCGGTTGCGGGCTTCGGCTGCGGTTTGGCGCTTGTGGCGGTAATCGATCATGCCTTGGATGATGGGCTTGCCAAAGCTCACGACATCATCGTTGTAGATGGCGGTTCGGGCTGCGAGGAGGCAGTCGGTAAAGTCCATATGGGTCTTGCCAAAGAGTTTGACGGCAAGGGCGACAACGGTGGGCTCGTCGACCATGACGTCATCGAGCAGCCTTTTCATGGCCGCAGCAATCTCAACGCGGGGAACCTTATAGACGTCGCGCAGCGTGACCACGACGCGCGTGATGATTTCGGGGTAGACGCGAGCGGTGCGCGTGGCGATGACCTTGGCGGCGCGCGGTGACAGGACTTCGTCGTCGTCAAGCAGGTAACGTAGTATGACGGTCTCGTCGATGATGGTGCTACTCATGGATATCTACTTCCTCGGGACCCAAAATCGAATCGTCGCTTTCTGTAGCAAGGTACTCAATCCAGGCATTGCGCTCTTCGGCGCGGCGATTGGGGTCACCATATGCTTTGAGCGATCCATAGGCGGCGGTGCCGTCCTTTGAGCGCACGGCGACCGGCTGAAAGGGAAGCTTGCGCATGAGAATGCTCTGCGCGACAAAAAGACGAACGGCCTCGGCAAGCGATGTGCCCATGGCGTCGTAGAGGCGCTCGGCATGCTGTTTGTCCTCTTCGCGAATGCGCACCTGCAGGATGGCTCTTTTTTGAGTCGATGACATCACTGGCCCCCTTAATGAGCGTGCAATATAGTCGGTCAAATGCGGCATGTGCCGATACTTGAGCATCTTATAACGATTACTTTATTTCACTCAAGTTGATAACCATAAACACGAATACAAGCGTAGTACATCCAAAATGAGAGCGCATAAAAATCTCTGAGGCGTACGCATGTAATACACTCACCTTTATAGCTTCTAGAGAATAATTCCAACCTGCCAAAACCCCTGCAATACACCCGTATTGCAGGGCCTATGCTCAAGTTTGCCCCCTGCAACTGCGTATATTTAACCTGTATATCGTTGGAGAAACTCTACCGAGTGCATGTTTCGCCGCATGCATTCGATTCGTCGATGCCGGACCACGGGCGGTCCGGGGCAACGTCGACAGGGTCTCTCCGGCATGGGATTCAGGAGGGAGTGAACAACATGGGCAATAAACGAGTCGTAGCCGATTCCTCGCGCTGCATTGGGTGTCAAACCTGCATGGCGGCGTGTATCGAGGCACACGACATCCCCGGCAACATCGCCGCGCCGCGCCTGCGCGTGACGCGCACCTACGAGATCTCCGCACCGGTGGCTTGCCATCACTGCGAGGATGCCCCGTGCGCCAAGGCCTGCCCCACGGGCGCCTTGTTCTTTGATCCAAAGAACCATCGCATCGGCGTCAACGAGGACAACTGCATCGGCTGCAAGAGCTGCGTCATGGCCTGTCCCTTTGGCGCCGTGAGCGTGGCGACCACGCAGGTCCCCGTCTTGATGGGCGACGTGCGCGTGGGTTCGCAGACCAAGAGCTTCGTGCTCAAGTGCGACCTGTGCGTGGACCGTCCCGGCGGTCCGGCGTGTGCCGAGGCGTGCCCGACCAAGGGTCTCACCCTGGTAGACGAGGAGCGCCTGGCGGAACTAACCGCCGAGCGTGCCCGCGCCACCATCGAAAACGAGGCGTAGGCGGGCGGCCATACAGGCCCAACGATTGTCAAATACGTACCGATTAATCGGTAGCAGAGAAAGGAAGGAGGGTGTCATGGAGAAGCATAAAGTGATCTGCCCGTATTGTGGCGCCGGTTGCCAGTTTAACCTCCTGGTCCAAAACGGCCAGGTCGTGGGTACCGAACCGCTCAACGGCATCACCAATCAGGGCGAGCTGTGCCTTAAGGGCATGAGCGGCTACGACTTCATCAACGACACCAAGATCTTGACTCCTCGCGTACTGCACCCGATGATCCGCCGCACCAAGGGCGCGGATCTTGAGCGCGTAAGCTGGGACGAGGCACTGGATTTCACCGCATCTAAGATGCAGGCCATAATTGACGAATATGGTCCTAACGCTGTCATGACCACCGGCTCTTCGCGAGGCGGCGGCAATGAGGCGAACTACGTCATGCAGAAGTTTACGCGTGCGTGCATCGGCACCCACAGCGTAGACAACTGCGCCCGTACTTGACACGGCCCTACTGTCCTCGGTCTGATGGACACGGTTGGTTCAGGTTGCATGTCATGCTCCATCCCCGGTATGGAGGATGCGGGCTGCATTTTCCTCTTCGGCTATAACCCTGCCGATTCGCACCCCATCGTCGCAAGGCGTATCGTGCGAGCCAAAGAAAAGGGTTGCAAGATCATCGTCGCCGACCCGCGCCATATCGAAACCGCGCGTATCGCCGATCTCTACCTTCCGATCAAGAACGGTTGCAACGTTGCGTTCCTCAACGCCTTTGCCAACTGCTTGGTCAACGATGGCCTCTACGACAAGGAATTCGTCGCCGAGCACACGAACGGCTTTGACGAGTGGTGGGAGACCATCAAGAACTACACTCCCGAATCCGTACAGGACATCACGGGTGTCGAGCCCGCGTTGATCCACCAAGCTGCCGAGATGTACGCCACGGCGAAGCCCTCTGCCATCATTGGCTGGGGCATGGGCGTATGCCAGCAGAAGCAGAACCTGAAGACGGTGCACACCATCGCCTCCATCGCCTGCGTTGCCGGCCAGATCGGCAAACCCAATTCCGGCCTCGCGCCCGTGCGCGGTCAGAATAACGTCCAGGGCTCCTGCGATATGGGCATGCTGCCCAACCTGTACCCTGGCTACCAGAAAGTCACCGACCCCGCAGTGCGTGCCAAGTTTGCCAAGGCTTGGGGCGTGCCCGAGGAAAAGCTCCCGCTCGAGGAGGGCTACAAGCTCACCGACCTGGGCCACCTGGTCGACGAGGGCAAGGTGCACTGCTTCTACAACTACGGCGAGGACCCGGTGCAGACCGAGCCCGATTCGGCCGGTATGCGCAAGACGCTCTCCGAGCTGGATCTGTTCATTTGCCAGGACATCTTTATGACGCAGACGACCATGCTCGCCGACGTCATCCTGCCTGCCACCTCTTGGGGCGAGCACGAGGGTGTCTTTACCGCATCCGACCGTAGCTTCCAGCACTTTGACGCGGCCGTTCCGCCCAAGGGCGAGTGCCGTCACGACTGGGAGATCTTCGCGGACCTGTCCACGCGTATGGGCTATCCCATGCACTACGACAACACCGAGCAGATCTGGAACGAGTGCATTAGCCTGTGCCCCAACTTTGTGGGCGCGACCTACGAGAAGATGGCTCCCGAGGGCGGCTACGCCCAGTGGCCCGTCAAGAGCACCGATGTGAACGACCACGGTACGCCCGACATGTTCGCTGGTGGCAAGTTCACCACCAAGGACGGCCGCGCCAACCTGATGGCGCACGACTGGGAGGCGCCCTCCGAGCTTCCCGACGATGAGTACCCGCTCATCCTGTGCACCGTCCGCGAGGTCGGCCACTACAGCTGCCGCTCGATGACCGGCAACTGCAAGACGCTGGCACTGCTTGCCGACGAGCCCGGCTTTGTCCGCATGAATCCCGCGGACGCCGAGGCACGCGGCATCAAGAATGGCGACATCGTCTCGATTCACAGCCGCCGCGGCCAGGTATACAGCCGCGCGGACGTGTCCGACCGTATCAACAAGGGCACGGTCTACATGACCTACCAGTGGTGGATCGGCAAGTGCAACGAGCTGACCATGCACAAGGTCGACCCGGTCTCGCACACGCCCGAGGACAAGTTCTCTGCCTGCCAGGTCGACGCCATCGCCGACCAGGTGTGGGCCGAGGGCGAGGTGGAGCGTCAGTACACCGAGCTCAAGCAGGCTCTGGTGGACGCCGCCGCTCCCCAGGACGTTGAGCCTGGCGCCGCCAAGTTCGACGACGAGACGCACGTGAATCAAATCGTGTAGTCCCGTTCTCGTTGGCTTTTTGGGCCGGGCGTCCCGTACGTTCGGGAGCCCGGCCCGTTATTTTGAAAGGAAGTGGGGATGAACCGCTTCATCGATATCAACCCGGAGAGGTGCATCGGCTGCGGAACATGCCAGTCCGCCTGTGCCGACGCCCACCGGATGCAGGGTCTTCAGGATACGCCGCGCCTGGCGCTCGTGAAGACCGGCGGTATTTCGGCCGCCCTTGCCTGCCACCATTGCGAGGGTGCCCCCTGCGCCGAGGTTTGCCCGGTGAATGCCATCGAGCACGATGGCGACCGCATCCACGTCAAGGAGCAGGAGTGCATCGGGTGCAGGCTGTGCGCCATCGCGTGCCCCTTCGGAGCCATCCATCCCGATGGCACGTCTATCGCCGGTGTCGCAGGCATGTGCGACCCGACGCCTTCGTACCCTAAGTCCCTGAGCAGCCTGCTTACGTGGGCTCCTGGCCAGTACACCTGCGCTGTCAAGTGCGACCTGTGCGCCTTCGATCCGGACGGCCCGCATTGTGTGGCGGCGTGCCCCACCAAGGCGCTGACCGTCATGGGCGGCGCGGCCGATCGCGAGCTCGACGAGGCCAAGCGCTTGCGCTCGATCGAAAACGGTCCAGTCGTCGACGTTACCGCTGTGGCCCAGGGCCTGTCCGAGAAAGCAGAAGGGAGCGTAAACAATGGATAGCATGGCGCTGTTTATCGCATCGCTTGCCGTCTCGTGCATCGGTGCGCTCGCCTCGGTTCTGCTGATCAAGGCCGATAACGCCGCCAAGACCGCCGGCTGCCTGATCGGCGCCGTCGCGGCCGTGCTGTCGTTCATCGCGGGCCTCGAGGCCGTGCTTGGCGACGTTTCGTCCCTCAACACGGTCTTCTTTTTCCCGTTCGCCCGTCTCGAGCTCTTGCTCAACGGCCTTGCGGGCCTGATTGTGGTCCTCATCTCAATCCTCGCCTTTGCGGGCTTCATCTACGGTCTGTCCTACTTCGATGAGTACCCGGGCAAGGTCGGGCGCGCCGGTTTCTTCATGAACACCTTCGTCGCCTCGATGATGCTCGTCATCACCGCCGACAACGTGTTCTGGTTCCTGGTCGCCTTTGAGCTCATGTCCCTTACGAGCTACTTCCTTGTCGTTATCGAGGAGAACAAGAACTCCATTAGGGGCGGTTGGCTCTACTTCGTCATCGCGCACGTGGGCTTTGTCCTTATCATGGCGAGCTTCCTGCTCATGACCAACGGCGTGGGCGGTTCCTTCAGCTTCAGTGATTTCCGTACGCATGACTTTGGACCCGCCGTCTCCTCCGCGTGCTTCGTCCTCGCGTTCTTCGGATTCGGCGCAAAGGCCGGTATCATCCCGCTGCACTCCTGGCTGCCCCAGGCGCACCCCGAGGCGCCGTCCAACGTGTCCGCCCTCATGTCCGGCGGCATGATCAAGATCGGCATCCTGGGAATCCTCAAGGTCGGTCTCGACCTGCTCGCGGGTTCGGGCGTCCAGCTCTGGTGGGGCCTCATGGTCCTGGTCTTCGGATCCATCTCGTCGGTCCTGGGCGTCGTCTACGCCCTCCACGAGCACGACATTAAGCGCCTGCTGGCCTACCACTCCGTCGAGAACATCGGCATCATCTTGCTCGGTGTCGGCGCGTCCATGACGGCGCACGCCCTGGGCAACGACGTCATCGCGACGATCGCGCTCATGGCCGCCCTCTACCACACACTCAACCACGCCATGTTCAAGGGCGAGCTGTTCCTCGGCGCGGGCTCCCTGCTCTATGCCACGGGTACGCGCAACATGGAGAAGATGGGCGGCCTGTTCCGCCGTATGCCGGTCACGGCCGTCTGCTTCCTCATCGGTGCCCTTGCCATCTCGGCTATCCCGCCGCTCAACGGCTTCGTTTCCGAGTGGTTCACCTACCAGTCCCTGTTCAACATCTCGACGCTCTCCGACCCGGTCGTCATGGTGTTCGCCGTCGCCTCCGCGGCCGCCCTCGCCATCACCGGTGCCCTGGCCGTCACGTGCTTCGTGAAGGCCTACGGCGTCTCGTTCGCGAGCAGCCCTCGTTCCCAGGAGGCCGCGAACGCCAAGGAGTCCCCGGCTCCGATGTTGTTCTCGCAGATGCTCCTCGCGGCCATCTGCGTGGTGCTGGGAATCGGCTCTCCCGTCATCGCCCCGGTTCTGGGCGACGTCGCCCAGAGCGTGCTTGCCGGCTCTGCCATCACAGCCACCTCGGGCGTGTCTCTGGTGAACGAGATTTCCGGTGCCGCCACCTCCACCCCCGCGATCGCCATCGCGCTCGTGGTCCTCACCGGCCTCGCGTTCGTGTTGAGGTCCTGCCTCGGCACCAAGGCCCCCGCTAAGAAGACCGACCCTTGGGCGTGCGGCTACGAGCCCAACGAGCACATGCCCGTCGTCGCCACGAGCTTCGCGTCAGACGTAGAGCTCTTCATGGGCCCGCTCTACACCCTGCGCGAGGTATGCACCAAGATCTGCTGGTCCATCGCGCACGTGTTCCAGAAGCTCACCGGTGTCGCCCCTGTCTCTTATACACATCTGACGCTGCCGACGAAGCTAGAAGTGTAGAT
>URBA01000056.1 GCA_900545905.1 uncultured Collinsella sp. | reverse complement strand
CTCGAACATGACGCAGACCGCCCTCACCTGTAATAAAGAATGGAACGTGCTGTACCAGACTGTCGAGAACAGCCGCCTACTCGGCGAACTGAGGGGCGAGTTCAATTCGTTGTGGAACGACACCTCAACCGTTTTGCTTTCCCAAGACTGGATTGAGAACTATGCCGCATATCGATCGGCACGTCCGTCAAAGCCCAAATCGAAACCGACGTTCCAGGCAACTGTTAGCCCAACCATGAACGACCTCGAAGAAATCAAGCCCAATAAAATGCAGCAGCGCGCCCTTGAGGCGCTCGGCGTAATCCACCGCAAAGGCGAGACCCGCGCCCTGCTGGTCTCGGCAACCGGCACCGGCAAGACCTTCCTTTCGGCGTTCGACGTGCTCGCGTTTAAACCCCGGCGCGTCCTCTTTCTTGCGCACCGCCGGCGCATTATCGACGCCTCCCGTGCAAGCTACGAACGGCTCTTAGGTAATACCTATACGTTCGACACCTATCAAACTGGCAAGCATATAAGCAATGCTACCTGCGTGTTTGCCATGTGTTCTTCGGTCGCCAAACATCTGAACGATTTCCGTCCCGATGAGTTCGACTACATCGTCATCGACGAGGCCCACCGCACGGGATCCCAGGGTTACCAATCCATCATGTCGCACTTCACGCCTCGGTTTTATCTGGGCATGACCGCTACGCCTAATCGCACCGACGGCTACGACGTCTTTGCCCTTTTCAATCACGTCATCGCGTTCCAGATCACACTGCAGGACGCTTTGGCCGAGGAGATGCTAGCCCCCTTTCATTATTTTGGCATTCACGATCTGGAGATCGACGACGAAACGGTCGAAGATACCGCCTTGTTCGGACGCCTAACATCCGACGAGCGCGTGCGTCATATCACCGAGAAGATCGAAGAATATAGCGTCACCAAAAGCAACCGCAGGGGCTTAATTTTCTGCAATCGAAACGCCGAGGCCAAAGAACTGTCACGCAAATTCAACGCTCTCGGATATCGAACGACTGCGATTAGCGGTCAAGATCCCGATGAAGTCCGCGATGCCGCTATCAGCCGGCTTGAAGCCGGCGAGCTCGAGTACATCTTCTCGGTCGATATCATGAACGAAGGCGTCGACATCCCCTCGCTCAATCAGATCATCATGCTTCGACGCACCGACTCCGCAATCATCTTTATTCAACAGCTCGGACGAGGTTTGCGCCTGAATGATGGCAAGGAATACGCACTGGTGCTCGACTTTATTGGCAACTACCAGAGCAACTTCTTGGTGCCCATCGCGCTTTCGGGTGACAAGACGTATAACAAAGACCGCCTGCGCCGTCTTGTCCAAGAGGGCGATTCGGCGATCCCCGGATGCTCGACCGTGAGCTTCGATCGTATTTCCGAGGCACGCATTTACAAGGCCATCGACGGCGGCGATTTCACCTCCGTCAGGTTTTTGAAAAACGAATATCTCGACTTGCGCCAAAAACTCGGCAAGATTCCCTCGCTGCTCGAATTTGATCGTAACGGCTCCATCGATCCACTGCTTATCTTCAAGAATAGCGGCCTGGGGTCCTACCACGCATTTCTTTCCAAATACGAGCCGGACTACACGGTTCAATTTACCTCTGATCAGACCAAGATTCTCAAATTTATTTCTCAAAAACTTGCCGCGGGCAAGCGATTCGAAGACCTCTATTTGCTTCAGACGCTCGTCGAAGCCGGACACGAGAGCTACCGGCATATGCGCGAAGCTGCGCTTAGGAACTACCGCGCACAGCTTAAGGACAGCGCCGTTAGGTCGGCAATCGCAGTCCTTAAGGGCGACTTTGCCACTCCTAAGGATTTCGTTTCCCTACTTATTGACGATGGAACCGGACCTCGTCTGACCGAAGCGTTTGCGACCGCCCTGCGCAACGCAGAGTTCAAGCGTCAGATTCTCGAGGTGCTGGATTTTGGTATCGCGCGCAACCGACTCGACTATGCCGAGACGTACGAAAACACAAATTTCGTTCTCAACGCCAAGTACACGTACGAAGAGGTTTGCCGCTTGATGAACTGGGAAAAGAACATCAACGGCCAAAATCTTGGCGGCTATTTTTACGACGAGAAGACCAATACATTCCCCGTGTTCATTAACTATGACAAGGCGCCCGACATTAGTGAGTCAATTCAGTATGAAGACCGCTTTGTTTCGCCGAGCAAGCTCATCGCAATCTCGAAGGGCAACCGCACGCTCAACTCCCCCGAGATTCTGCGACTGCAGGCATGGCCGGGAAACGGCCTGAAGACGTATTTGTTTATGCGAAAGAACAAGGACGATAAGGGTGGCAAGGAGTTCTATTTCTTAGGCGAAATGCATCCGACCGGCAAGTTCGAAGCCATTAAAACTAAGAGCGGCGACAACGCCGTCGAAATCGAATATGAGCTCAATGCGCCCGTGCGTCAGGACATTTACGAGTTTATGCTCAGCGATTTGAGCGAGGCCGAGTAATAACAAAAAAGGAGCGAGTCGCCATATGGCACCCGCTCCTTCTGTCTACTTAAGCCCGAGCTTCTTTTCGAGCTCATCGACAACCTTAACGTCCGCCGGAAGCCAATCGACATCCCACAGGTTATTGGTATCAAGCCATTTCATATCCTCATGAGCGTGCTCTTTGAACTCCCCGGAAAGGATGTTAGCCAGGTAGCACTGCATCGACAGGTGGAACGTCTCATAATCGTGTTCGACCGTGCAAAGATAGGCGAGGTTACCGATTGTGACCTCGAGCTCTTCTTGAATCTCGCGCACGATTGCCTGCTCGCCGGTCTCGCCCGATTCGAGCTTTCCGCCCGGAAACTCCCAGCCGTCTTTAAACTCGCCATAGCCGCGCTGACAACTCAGGATTTTCCCGTCCTTCTGAATAATCGCTGCTGCAACATTGATTGACTTCATAACTAGTTATCACCTCTCCAGTTGAGCCCAACCAGTATAGGTGATCGACCGCCCGCCATGTCCCAGTCGCCTCAAAACCACCTGCTCGACCAACCCATAACGCCGTTTTGCACCGGCACCCCATCCCCCGCTATCGAGGTCTAATACTTTTCCGCGAAGTGAACGTCTGTTTTTGGACCCCTGAAGCATCCACATTTTTCGTCGGCAAAATCGCAGGATTCCAGCACCGAAACCGCAGGAAACGGCACCTCTAAAGTGTCGATGCTTCGGGGGTCCGATTTAGCTCGTTCACTTCTCGGAAAAGTATTAGACCTCGCTGCTAGCTACCCAGAAGGAAACCTCTCCCTTTCCCATTGCCACCCAAAAACTCATCCAACATTAATCTTGGCTCAAGAATCGCTTAATCTATAACCTGCACTATAGAGTTCGACCAAGGGCGGGGCGGCGCAACGCAAACCGCCGAACGCAACGCTCGCGCCCGAGCAAATTGCCCGGCGTCGCGCCCATCGAACGAAAGGACAGGTCATGGACGACCTCGAAAAAGTTGAAACCATCCGCACCAAGTGCAACGTGAGCTACACCGATGCCAAGGCCGCGCTCGACGCCGCCGACGGCAACGTCCTGGATGCCATCATTTGGCTCGAGTCGCAGGGCAAGACCCAGACCACGTCGGCGCATGCCGCCACCGAGTCCGCGCCAGTCGATGAGCCCTCTGCCGAGATGGTCGCCGCGCAGGCAGCCTACGAAAAGTCGAGCGAAAAGACCGACTTCTCCAAGAAGATGGACAGCGTGTGGGAGTACCTCAAAAAGCTCTTCCGCCTGAGTCTGGACACCAAGTTTATCGCCACGCGCCGCGATGCGATCATCCTCAACATCCCTATCCTGATTCCCATCGTCGCGCTGTTTGCCTGGGGCGCCACGATATGGCTGATGCTGATTGGCCTGTTCTTTGGCATGCGCTACCGCATCGACAGCGACGGCGACGTGCCCGGCAGCATCAACAACCTTATGGATAGCGCTGCTAACGCCGCGGACGACATCAAGCAAAATCTCAACGACGACAAGTAATCGCAGACGGGGGCACGCATGGCACGGATCCTGATCGTAGAGGACGAGGAGAAAATCGCCCGCTTTGTGACGCTCGAGCTGGAGCACGAGGGCTACCAGGTGGAACACGCCGCCGATGGCCGCACTGCCGTGGACCTGGCGCTGGAGCGCGACTACGATCTGATTCTGCTCGACGTGCTGTTGCCGCAGCTCAACGGCATGGAGGTCTTGCGGCGTGTCCGCAAGCACAAGGATGTGCCGGTGATTATGGTCACCGCGCGCGATGCCGTGATGGACAAAGTGGCCGGGCTCGATGCCGGCGCCGACGATTACCTGACCAAGCCATTTGCGATTGAGGAGCTGTTCGCACGGATCCGCGTGGCGTTGAAGCGCTCGGAGGCCGTGCGGGCGGCTTCGGGCGTTGGCGGCGCCGGCGCCGGGACGGGCATGGCGGCCGGTGCGGGCGTCGGCGCCGGTGCGATACCCCCGGTCAGCGACTCGGCCCAGGCTTCCGCCTCGCCCTCCCCCGCTACGCTCACCGTTGGCTCGGTTGTGCTCGATCCCGACCGCCGCGAAGTCACGGTCGGAGGCTCGCCCATCGCGCTCACGGCCCGCGAGTTCGACGTCCTCGCCCTGCTTATGACGCATGCCGAAACCGTGCTCACGCGCGAGCGCATCGCGCACGAGGCGCTGGGCTACGAATACGTGGGCGACACCAACAACGTCGACGTGCACATTGCGCACCTGCGCGCCAAGATCGAAGACGCCGGCGGCGCCCGCATCATCCAAACCGTGCGCGGGGTGGGCTATGTCTGCCGCGCGTAACGCCGAGACCAAGCGCGTCACCTCCATCGCCCGTGCCATCAACTGGAGCTACATGTGGCGCCGCCTGGCGAGCTACATCTGGCTCGACCTGTGGCTGCTGGTTGCTGCGGCGGCGATCCTCATCTATGGCTATAACCAAACGCTGCCCGACGGCGCGTTTACCGCGGGATGGATCCCCGGTGCCGCCGTCCACGGCATGTCGCTGACGCCCGCGCACGGCTGGGACCCCGCCACGCTCACCTATACCGTCGAGCTTGCGCGCACCACCAAGACCTTCCCCCTCGCGCAGGACCTCGTCGCGCTGTGGCCTCTCTACCTTGTCGTTGTGGGTTGGCAGGTCATCAGCGTGCTCAACATGCTCGGCGGCGCCCGCCGCGTGCGCCGCACCATGGCACCGCTCAACGACCTGGCCCTGCGCGTAGACGAGCTCAGCCGTATGCAGCTCTCCGGCGGCAAGATGGAAACGCTGGAGCAGGCCATCGAGCGCGCAAGCGTCGACTCGCCGAGCGTCACCACCGGCGACGCCGACCTGGCGAGCATCGAGGTCGCGCTCAACCGCCTGCTGCGCCAGATGCAAGAGGCAAAGCTGCAGCAGATGTGCTTTGTCAACGATGCAAGCCACGAGCTACGAACGCCCATCGCGGTGATTCAGGGTTACGTAAACATGCTCGACCGCTGGGGCAAAGATGACCCGGACGTGCTGGCGGAATCCATCGCGTCCCTCAAGGCCGAAAGCGAGCATATGCAGGAGCTCGTGGAGCAGCTGCTGTTTTTGGCGCGCGGCGATGCCGGGCGCACGGTCCTGCGGCGTGCGAATACCAACCTGGCCGCACTGGTCGGCGAGGTATGCGAGGAGTCACAGATGATCGATGCCGAGCACACGTATCGGCTGGCTTTTGACGCCTTGCTTTCCAGCGACCCGCGCTGCGACGCGCCCGTCGACGTGGCGCTCGTGAAGCAGGCTCTGCGCGTGATCGTGCAAAACGCCGCCAAGTACTCGGATGCGGGAACGACCGTCACATTTGGCATAACGCCAGATGCGGGCGCGGGCACGATCGACATAAGTGTTGAGGACGAGGGCATCGGCATGAACCAGAAATCCGCAGCTCACGCATTCGAACGGTTCTACCGCGCCGACAACGCGCGCGATGCCGGCGCGCAGGGCTCGGGTCTGGGGCTCGCCATCGCCAAGTGGATCGTCGACAGCCACGGCGGCGTCATCGGTGTGACCTCGGTCGAAGGGGTCGGCAGCCGCTTTACGATTCGCCTGCCACGATAGAAAGCCCCTCGGCATAAATAAAGGGATAAGGCCATGCGGCCCTATCCCTTTTTGCTAGCTATAGCAGCTTGTGCGCTACTCGCGGCACAGATGCACGGCGAAGCCGGCGAACTCGCGCTTAAAGTACACGAGTTTGGTGCCGCCGTCGGGCAGCAGCACGCGCGACTCCTCGTTGACCTCGAGTCCGCGCTCGGCAAACCACTTCTCGGCCGCATCGATGTCGTTGACGGCAAAGCCAATGTGGCCCTTGGTGCCACGACCGTTCTGCTTCATGATCTCGACCAGCGAATCGTTGAAGTACGAAACCGGGGTCTCGATGACGGGCAGGCCCATCATCGTCGAGAACAGCTCCGCGATCTCCAGGGCATCGGCCGGGTCGGTGGCGTTAATGCCCACGTGGGCGACGCGCATGCCAAAGAGCTCTACCGGGTTGGCGTTCTGCTCACTCATGCAGTCAGCGCCTACTGAGCCATGACGTCGAGAACGGCCTTCTCGGCGGCAACGCGGTTCATGCCGGTCATGAAGGGCACGCCACTCACGTACGGGCAGGTGAGGCCCTCGGGGGCAACGGTGGTGGCGATCAGCAGGTCAGCGCCCTCGTCGCAGTAATCCTTGGCCTCGGAGATGGCGCACTGCACGATCTCGTACTTGTCGGCATAACCGTTGGCGTCGAGCAGGGTAGCGACCTTCTGGGCAACGAGCGTGGAAGTAGCAGCGCCAGCACCGCAAGCCAAAACGATCTTCTTCATAGGTAATGTCTCCCTTCATGGTTTACTTTAGGTAAGTGTACCGCAGCGAGCGATGGCACTCGGCCTCGATGAGCTTTTATGCCAGTTTGCTTGCGCGCTGCGTATAATACATCTAGTACGTGTTGTCATACCGCTCGCTTTATGAGCGACTAAGGATCCTAACATGCCCGATTCCCGCACACTCTGGACCGCCGTCGTTATCATCTGTATCGCCGTGTCGGTGTTCTTTAGCGTCAAAAAACGCACCACGTTTAAACGCCTGCAGCAATTGATGGCCGCCAAGCAGTGGGACGAGTTCGATCGTTTGCTCGACGGCAAACTCACCAGCATGCTGTACCCGCGCTACAACCGCGACTACCTGCGTCTGAACTCCTATCTGCTGCGCGAGGACCACGAGCGTGCCAGCGAGATGTTCGACCTGCTGCTGGGACTCAACCTCCCCAAGATGCAGCGCGTCGACCTGGTGATCAAAGCCTTTAACTACTACGTTGGCCAGGAGGACCGCAAAAAGTCCAAGGAGCTTCTGCACGAGATCAAGGGCTTTGAGGGCGGTCAGGCCGAGGCGGTCGCACACGAATGCCAGCTGATGTACGACACGATGATCCTCAAGCGCCACAACGACATTCCCGAGCTGGAGCGCATGCTCGAGGATGTCGGCGACGACCCGGTCAAGCGCTGCCGCTTGGAGTACCTGCTGGCCCTGCAGTACCAGAACAAGGGCGACGAAGCCAAGTTTGCCGAGTACTTGGAAAAGTCAGGCCAGCACTCGATGGCCGTCAACGCGTAACGGACGGCTTGTGCTAGACTTCTAGTCTCACGGGGGCGTGGCGGAATTGGCATACGCAGGAGACTTAAAATCTCTCGCCGCAAGGATTGTGGGTTCGAGTCCCACCGCCCCTACCATGTATTGGTTACGGGCCCGTGTCCCCTGGGGATGCGGGCCCGTTTCTTTTGGATGCCGATACAGATGGTGAGTTGCGGTGGAATAGGGACTGTTTGGGGCCCGAAAGGGCGATTTTAGTCCGTATTTCACCGCAACTTATGAGGGGATGGTTAAAGGGCGTTGAGGCTGGGGGTCCAGCCGATGG